>CALIIC010000194.1 GCA_938020445.1 uncultured Flavobacteriaceae bacterium
AAAACTTATTAAACAGCATGTTGGTTATAGGTTTCCAGAAGGTTCATGGTAGCGACCAAAAGGTCTTTTGTTTCTAAGAGCAGGCTAAAATATAGGGCCGTATTCTTGGGACTTGATTCGTCGGACCTTGTTCGTTCTACTTGTTTTTGTATTTTCAATTCTACCTTATCAAAAATTTCTTGTTTACTGGTAATCAATTCGGTAAGGCGCGGAAAGTCTTTTTCACCGAACAACTGCTCAATATCCAATAAAAACTGCTCAATATATGTGTTGGTTTCCTTAAGATCCTTAATTTGATTAAAACGTAGTTTTTTGTGGTTGTTGTTTACGTGTTTGAAACTAGCCTTGGAGATGTACTCTAACGACTGGGTCATATCCTGCAAATAACTAAGGGCCGTAATATAGAAATTACTGGTACCTACACTCGATTCATCAAGGTTCTTGATAAAGTAGAAGATATTATCCCGTAAGCCTTCTACCTCATCGTTCAATTTTTGAATGCCTTTTCGGCTCTTTTTTAATTTTTTTGCGTCATGCTTTGCCAAACCATCAATAGTTTGCGTGTAGATTTTATTGGCGCGACGTATTGCCATTGAAATATTACTAGAGCTTTCCTCCATTACCCCGATAATGGAGTTGCTTTCGGCTTTTTGCAGTTTTTCCTCTAGCTTGGTCTCTTTCATCTTTTTATTATGGGAAAGATAGTTTTTACCAATTAAGAAAAAGGCAATGACCAACAGTATCACTATTGCAACAAACCCGCCCAAATGAATCATATAGGCAATGGCCGCCGCGGCAACAAAGGCACTAATTGCGGTGAAAAACCACCCTCCTATAACATTTAACACACCCGCCACCCTATACACGGCACTCTCCGGACCCCAAGCGCGATCCGCCAGTGATGTCCCCATAGCGACCATAAACGTCACATAGGTGGTCGACAGTGGTAATTTCATACTTGTGGCAATAGAAATAAGTACACTAGCTACCATTAGGTTTACAGAAGCACGTACATAATCAAAAGCGGGTAAATCCTGCGCTTTACTTTTTGGAATATATACATAGGGCTTTTCGAACTGTGCATCAATTTTCTTTGAGATGTTTAGCGGGATGATACCCGCAAAATTCTCGGAAGCCCTTATCGTGAACTTTACAATTTGTCTGGATAGAAAATTGGGTTGAAAACGTTCTTCTCCCTCATCTTGTCTTGAAAGATCAACACTGGTCTTTACTACTGCCTTCGCTTTGGAAGAAAACCATAATGTAATCACCATTATCACCCCTGAAGCCAAAAGAAGGTAGGTAGGGGTGCGTACCGCCACAGAAAGGCCTTCCATGGTAAAATTCTGAGCCAGTTCACCTGAGGCACTCCAAGAATTAAACGATTCAAGAGCAGCCAAGGGCACTCCTATAAAGTTGACCAAATCGTTTCCGGCAAATGCCATTGCAAGGGCAAAAGTTCCCAGAACGATGATAATCTTATAAACACTGATTTTAAATAAAGAGGTAAAAGCCCAAGAAAACACGGTCCAAATTAAAACGTTAGCGAGTAAGAAGAGTTCTTGGTTTTCTGCTATGACGGTGCTTAGCTCTCCGCTAATGATGGATGCACTTTTAAGGCCTTTCACCAAAATAAAATAGATAATCGCTGTTATGGCAAACCCTCCAAAGATGCCTCCTACCCATTTAGGCTTTTCCTCGAATTTAAAAGAAATCAATAGGCGGCTTATATATTGAACTAAGGCACCTATGGTGAAAGCCACTACTACGGAGAGTAAAATTCCCAAGATAATCTGGGTCGCCTTATCTGTATTGATATAGTTTGACAGCTCATCGAACCCACCTCCCATACCATAAATCTTGACCAAAGAAATGGCCACTGCGGCGCCAAGAAGTTCAAATACGATAGAAACCGTGGTAGAGGTTGGCATCCCAAGCGTGTTAAAGAAGTCAAGGAGCAATATATCGGTAATCATAACCGCCATAAAAATGATCATGATCTCGGCAAAAACGAACTCACTTGGGTTAAAAATACCCTTTCGAGCTACTTCCATCATGCCGCTTGAAGACATCGCTCCAAATGCAATTCCCACACTGGCAACTATCATTATTGTTCTAAAAGAAATGGCTTTGGAACCAATGGCCGAATTTAAGAAGTTAACCGCATCGTTACTAACACCTACTACCAAATCGGTAATAGCAAGAACCGCCAAAGCGACGATCATAAACAAATAAAGGTTTTCGCCCATTATAATTCAAATAAGCACAAAAGTGCCATTATAATTTAGGAAGTATGTTAAGTTAAGGTTATGAAAATTTAACCTAAAATACAGGGGTTGAACATAGAATTAGCACCTAAACCCCTATTTTCATTATAATTAGGTTGAATTTAGTCAAAAAAACGACCAGAATTTGTTCGCACACCCACTGTTGCATCCGTTTCTAACGGATTCGACCTACTAAATTTCTGCATTTCACCTAAAAAACAAGGGGTTCAGCGCAATAAACGTGGTTTATTCTCGTTTCTAATGTAAATTTAATGTAAACAAATGATTTTTTTACTGTAAATTTTAATACCTTTGAACTATTCTTAAGCACGTTACCATGAAAAAAAATATCCTATTTATAGCAGTCCTACTAGTTACTTCTTTTGGTTATTCACAAAAAGAGAAAGAAGTAAAGTTAAACAAAGAAACGAATCTAATTGAGGTAACCTACTTTCACGATTCTGGGGAAGTAAGCCAACAAGGAACTTTTGACCGTGCGGGGAAACTGCATGGTGAATGGGTCAGTTTTGACACCAAAGGTGAAAAAGTGTCATTAGGCACATACAAGAAAGGAGTGCGAACCGGTAAATGGTTTTTCTGGACAGACGGAAATGTGAAAGAAGTAGAATTCACGAATAACACTATTGCAAGTGTAATCAATACGGAAAGAAAATCCCCCGTTGTCGTAAAAGACTAACTCAAAACGACAAAGTAAAAGCCCCTGCAAAATATTGCAGGGGCTTTTTAATTTTATTGAGATTCGATTCATTTATCGGTCTTCAAGTTCGGCAGTGACCGCTTCTTTCACCGGAGTTGCTTCAACTGATTCGAAAATGGCCCCTAAATCCAAGGTTTCTGCCTGCATTCCGACGTTCAATCGAGCAATGGCATTCCCGGTCACCTCAACAACGAGCTCCTTCGTCTCATAGCCCAAGTAACTAACACGAAGGGTGTAAGTTCCCGGTATCACCCCAACAAGTTCAAAATTACCGTTGAAGTTGGTTTGTGCCTTCCATTCCGTATTTTTCAACTGTACATCTGCAAGCAACAAAGGTTCGTTGGCCGACTCCAAGTCGACTATTGTACCTTTCAAGCTAACGTTTTGTTGTGCAAAGACCCCAAAACAGGTCAATAATGCGACAACTAAAAGTACTTTTTTCATGCTGATCAAGTTTTCTTTTGCAAAGAAAATTACTTTAGGTTAAGTAATGGTTAAGACCAGATTACTAATACGTATTCTAAAGGTTAAATCATAGGTCGCCAAGCACTCAAAAACAATAATAGTATGACCTGAAAAATGTATCTTGCAGCCTACTAAACGCATCCAATGAACTGGGAACAATTACTTTCCTTAAAGCGCCATGGCGACACACACAAAAGACTTCGAAAAGAACAGGACGAGACCCGTTTGGGATTCGAAGTAGATTATGATCGTATTATCTTTTCCACGGCCTTTCGGAGTTTGCAGGACAAGACACAGGTAATTCCCCTTTCCAAGACCGATTTTGTGCATACCCGTTTAACCCATAGTTTGGAAGTATCGGTCGTAGGGCGAAGTCTTGGGAGAAGAGCCGGCAAAAAACTCTTGGAAAAGCATCCACATTTATCAGAAGTACACGGGTACCGATTCAATGATTTTGGCGCTATCGTGGCCGCAGCTGCACTGGCACACGACATTGGGAACCCCCCATTTGGGCATAGTGGTGAAAAAGCTATTGGGGAATATTTCAAAACAGGTGGCGGAGTTAAATACCAATCAGTTTTATCAGAAAAGGAATATCAAGATATCATTGATTTTGAAGGAAACGCGAATGGGTTTAAGTTATTGACCCAGTCACGAGCAGGAGTCGATGGTGGTCTTCGTTTGAGTTATGCCACGCTCGGGGCATTTATGAAATACCCCAAAGAATCGCTTCCAAAAAAACCCACCAAACATATCGCCGATAAAAAATATGGTTTTTTTCAATCGGAAAAAGAATCTTTTCAAGCAATCGCAGAAGAACTTGGTCTGTTGCAGACCCGTTCAGGTAAAGATCGTTCTTTTGCAAGACATCCGCTTACGTATTTGGTAGAAGCTGCGGACGACATATGCTATACCATCATCGATTTCGAAGATGGTATCAATCTTGGTCTGATTTCAGAGGATTTTGCTTTGGAATACTTGATTAAACTGGTCAAAGACAGTATAAATACCAAGAAATACAACGCCTTGGCCTATAAAGAAGATCGTTTGAGTTACCTCAGGGCGCTTGCCATCAATACGCTTATCAACGATGCTATTACTATATTCTTGGCGAACGAGGAAGCCATGCTCGATGGATCTTTCTCCGAATCGCTTATGGACCAAAGCAACTACAAGGCACAGATCAAAGACATTATTTCATTAAGCGTTCAGAAAATATATCAATCACAAGAGGTCATTGAAAAAGAAATCGCCGGGTACAAGATCATATCCGACATACTCGAAGTATACACCACTGCCTTGATACGCACAAAAGAAGGAAACGCATCGAACTACGACACCCTCATGTTACGAACACTTCCGGAGTTCTATTGCCAAACGGAGGTTTCCCATTATACAATTTTGTTAAATACGTGTTGCTATGTGGCAAGTTTATCCGACAGTGCGGCTGTGCATATTCATAACAAAATCATGGGCAAGCAACTTTGATTTTTCAACAACCACTGCGAGATGCTTTTCACTAGAAGTTATAGGAGACCCCTACACCCAATAATTGCTTAAACTGCAACCGCGGCTCTCCCGGGTCGGTAATAACACCTTCTTCGTTCTTGACCTCGTCAAAGAGGATATCATCGTCATATATTAAATGCGTTCCCAAGGAGGTAACTATATACTCGTTTACACGCAGTTCAACATTTAGTTCCCAGTCGATATCAACATTTCCAAATTGCCGCAGGTAATCCGTATACAAACTTAAACGGTGTTTGATTCCCATATTTTTATACACCTGTGACTCCCAGCTATTGGTAATCAGAAACCCCAATTCTAAAAACAAGTTCTTCCCGGATTCGATTAGGTTCCCCTCTGCATCCAACACCGCTTTTTCTACCCCGAAAGCGCCTTTATCCGCCAACTCTTGATCCAAAACAAAGGTGGCTTTTTGGGTAATCGGCGACAGGTAAAAATTAAACCGACGTTCCTTCGAAATATAACTGGTACCTGCCCCTAAAAAAAAGTAGCCAGGTGCCATGAACCTAGACACCGGGGTGGTGCGGTCGGGGTACTTATACCCGTTGGAGAACTGCGAATTAAAATTCGCCTTGGCAGAGTAATACCAATTGCTGATGGTATCCCTACGATACCCAAAGGTAGAACCGATCCGTATTGCATCATCCGATTTTCGAAGCTTTTGGTTGTCTTGAAGGTTGAGGCCATACCGCATCTCCAAATAGTTTTCCCATTGAACATATCTGAATTTATAGTTTCGTTCAAAACGGGTATTGGCCAATGCTGAAATAGAGTTATTCCCCCCTGCGTTCCAATTGACAAAAGCGGCCTCGCTAAAATTCACCCCCAACAAATTGATCTTTTGCCAAAAAGAAGGCACTTGAAATTTGGAATATCCTTTGTCCAACGGTTTGGTTTTCTTAATGGATATGGAGGTCGTATTTAGGGTCACTCCTTTTTTTACGTTCTCGATCCGTTGTTGTAGTTTTCGTATGACCAAGGTATCTACAATCATTGTATCAATGACGATACTATCTATTTTAGGTCTTAACAGGGCGGTATCGATCTTTACCGAGTCTACTTTCTGTCGAGGCCGCACCGGAATCGTATCCTGACCCATCAATGGAATTGTACAAATCGAGAGAAGAAAAAAAAGACCTACCTGTTTCCGAAAGCTTTTAAGCATCGAGTATCTTATTTAAGTGTTCGCGAATTCCTATCGAATCGATTTTTGACAAGGCATGAAGTTCTGAAATGCTCCCATGTGGCACAAATGCATCATCGATTCCCAAAACATCAATTTTCACCCTTGCCCCTATTTCATTGGCAAATTCCAAAACAGCGCTCCCAAATCCACCCAGTTTACAACCATCTTCAACAGTAACTACGTAATCATACTCTTGAAAGATGTTCAAAAGCCTCTTCCGATCCAATGGTTTTATAAAACGCATATTGTAATGACCTACCTTCTGTATGTTCTTTAACGCTCCTATTGCATCGGCAACCGTATTTCCAATATGCCCTATCGAAAGCACGGCAATCTCGGACCCTTTTTTCAACTCTTGGGAAATCCCGATAGGGATTTTCTCAAAAGGAGTCTCCCAATTCAGTTGTACGCCTCGCCCTCTTGGGTAGCGTATTGCAATGGGGTGTTCAAGACCCAATTGGGCGGTGAACATACTATTGCGCAGCTCCGTTTCGTTCATTGGAGCAACTATGATCATATTCGGAATGCAGCGTAAGTATGCCATATCGAACACGCCATGGTGTGTTGCGCCGTCTTCGCCTACCATACCGGAACGGTCCAAACAAAAAACGACCGGAAGATCCTGTAAGGCCACATCATGAATAACCTGGTCATACGCCCTTTGCAAAAAGGTGGAGTAAATATTGCAAAAGGGTACCATTCCCTCTGCTGCCAAACCGGCCGCCAAGGTAACGGCATGTTGTTCGGCAATACCTACATCAAAAGCGCGATCGGGAAATAGATCCATCATATACTTAAGCGAGCTACCTGTCGGCATTGCAGGTGTGATTCCCACAATTTTATTGTTCTTCTTGGCCAGGGCTACAATCGAATGGCCAAAAACATCTTGGTATTTGGGAGCTTGCCCAACAGAAGTTGTTCGTTGTAAATCGCCCGTATATTTGTCAAACTTTCCAGGGGCATGGTAGGTTACTTGCTGTTCCTCCGCTTGCCGCAAGCCCTTTCCTTTGGTCGTAATTACATGCAACAAACGCGGGCCTTTGACCGACTTCAAACGTTTCAATTCAGTTAGCAAAGCATCAAAATCATGCCCATCAATAGGGCCTGAATAGTCAAAGTTTAAGCACTCAAAAATATTTTCATCTTTTGCTGTCCCTTTTTTTACATTGGTAAGATACTTTTTTAAGGCTCCCACGCTAGGATCGATTCCTATCGCGTTGTCATTCAAGATCACCAGTACATTGGCATTGGTCACACCCATATGATTAAGGCCTTCAAACGCCATTCCACTCGCAATCGAAGCGTCGCCGATGACCGCAATATGCTCGCGATCATACGCTCCTTTTAATTGAGCGGCTATGGCCATTCCTAAAATGGCCGAAATGGAAGTAGAGCTATGCCCTGTCCCAAAAGTATCGTATTCGCTCTCGCTTCGCTTAGGAAACCCACTGACTCCCCCGAATTGCCTATTGGTATCGAAAACGGCCTTTCTTCCGGTTAAAATTTTATGCCCGTACGCTTGGTGTCCAACATCCCAAATGAGGCGATCAGAAGGGGTATTGAATATATAGTGCAAGGCAATCGTTAATTCTACCACTCCTAGGCTTGCTCCCAAATGTCCCTCTTTTGTAGCTACAATTTCGATGATAAAATCACGAAGCTCCTGCGCCAGCTTGGGCAAATCGTTTACCGTTAATTGACGAAGGTTTTCGGGAGTATGTATGTTTTCAAGAATCGTTGCTGACACCATGGTAGTTTGAAGCTACAAAACTACACTTTTTAGGAGTTTATGCTGCTAATTCCATCTTTCACAACAAAGTAAGTAATTCACGTACGCAACGTAAGAAAATAGGCGTTTAAGGTTTTACCGAATAAAAACATAAAAATCACCCCAAACATGAAAATTATCTTTAGATCAGCCGCATTGGCGGCATTAATCATCACCACTTCCTGTGGAAAAGACACTGTGGAGACCATAGTTGATGAAATTGATGAGCAGACCGAGCAATTGGAACAAACACCTTTGGAAGCAAATACGGTTGCCGACAACGTAGTAATAGCAGGTGGCACAAAAGAAGAAGGTGTACCGCCTACACCAAACGGTGCAATCTCTCTAGACGTGTCGAATGCAGAAAAAACCGCGTTTTTGAATGAAGGGTTTAATGTACCTGTAAGTTCCGACGGAGATATCGTTGGTGCCTATTTGCAATTTAAAGCGAATGACGGTACGGTATCGGATAGTTATTATGATATTGAAGTGAGTTCCAATACTTTTTCAAAAAAAGCACTTCGAAAAACCATTTTCAATAAAAAAGCATTCACCAAAACCGCAAAAGTAGACGAAGCGAACTTTGATGTAGATTTCAATACACAAATAGAACCAGGTACTTTTTGCTATGTAATATGCGTGTATGATGGCAATGGAAATATCAGCAACCCTAGTGAAGTATGTGTTACGGTTGAAAGTTGGGGTGGTAGCAACGCAGTTGTCGGAAAATGGGCCTTGGTAAAAGAAGAAACCATCGAAGATGGTGAAACTTCGGTTTACGATCTGGGCCAGCCAGACTGCGATGAATGGACTGCCACTTGTAACAACCAGGAAGAAATAGATTTCTCGATCTGTTACACACAGGAATATGGTATTTTGGAAATAAAGGCCGATGGTACCTATGGTATTGATTTCAAGGGAACTGATGAGAACTATGATTACGATGCTTCTATTGAAACCTGCGAAACTGTTTATACCGCCGACACAACCTTCAGATACCAGAGCAAGGGCAATTGGGCCTATGTTGCCAACGAAGACCGTCTCACCTTGGTAGAATATGAATATACCTTTGAGGAGGATGGAGAGACAGAATCCGAGACGGTAGAGAATGGCGAGGCAGACTTAGTCTACGATGGAAAGGTAACGGTAAACGGAAACAGCTTTGTTTTGATAGAAGTAGCTGATTACGATGGCGATGGTGCTTCAGATGGCACCTACAAATACTACTTTGAAAAATAGGCTTTTTAAATAGCAATTTAAACCCTGACATTAATGTCAGGGTTTTTTTGTGCCCAATGATTTTATTTGCTAGTATTGTTCCCTAATTTTCAACTATGGTCTTACCTTTTGATGATACCTACTTTATGAAAAAAGCACTGCAAGAAGCGGAGGCGGCATTTGAAAAAGGAGAGGTTCCAGTAGGGGCCGTTATCGTCATCCAAGACCGGATCATTGCCCGGGCACATAACCTAACCGAGCAGCTGAACGATGTGACCGCCCATGCCGAAATGCAGGCGATTACCGCTGCGGCCAATTTTTTGGGCGGCAAGTATCTTAAGGGCTGTACACTCTATGTTACCCTGGAACCTTGTCAAATGTGCGCAGGAGCGTTGTATTGGAGCCAAATCGCCAAAATTGTATATGCGGCAAAAGATGTTGATCGTGGTTGCAGCGCCATGGGTACCAAACTACATCCCAAGACGGAAATTATGGGCGGGGTACTCGAAAATGAAGCAGCTGATCTTTTGAAGCGGTTTTTTATACAGCGACGAAACCTGAATTAACCGTGTATCGGACCAACTAAAAGATTCATAGTCCTTACTAGCGGAAAACAAAAAACCCTAACAGTTTCGTTAGGGTTCCATGTAGTTCAAGATTACAAGGTAGTCATCCGACCACTTGTACTTGTGCAGCGACAATACCTTTTCTTCCCTCTTCTTCTTCATACTCTACCCTGTCGCCTTCGTTCAACTGAGTGCCATTTAATGCAGTCGCGTGTACAAAGATGTCCTTTCCGGTCTCGTCGTTGGTAATGAACCCATATCCCTTGGACTCATTAAAGAATTTTACAGTTCCATTCATGCCAATTAAAGATTAAATAATAAAAAAGTTTGCCTTACTAATTTATAATTTTTTACGATCGGATGTTCATAAAAGACTCTTTTTTTTGGTCGAAATTATTGATTATCAGCATTTTCACTATCCTTTCCTTGCATTTTTCGAACGTTTTCCTCTGTCAACATATAGTCTTTCATCTTTTTCCCCTTGCTCTCTTTATACAAAAATAAGGGCATTGCAAGCAGAAAAAGGGCCACGACTCCTGACCCAATATATTTGTTCGCCAACAACTCTTGAGAGGCATCCAACGAATAACCATATCCTATAGCACCCAAGGATGCCAAAACAATCAATACTACTACATGCTTTAACTTCATATCATTTTACTTAACCATTGCAGCGAATAGCCCACTACTACCAATACAATACACAAAGGTATTATAAGCTCCGAATCTGTCTTTGCAAAAAGGGTCGTTTTAACTTTTTTAAAAATGCCCACGTATTTAAAATCCCCGATAGTTCGCAACAAGAAAATGGTTGGAATGAACCAGCCACTATAGGCCATCAGCCATTCGGGGTACACGCCTAACCAACCAATCTTTACAGCGTAGACCGACGCAAAAAACAATAGTCCGATTCCGACGATGCTACACGCTACGGGCCCAGGATTTAGTACCCGACGCCCTTCGCTGTTGGTCGGCAACGATTTTTCCAAAGCCCATTTTCCACCAAAAGCCCAATAGAAATGAAGTACTCCTAGCAGCAGAAAAATACACATCAACAAACCGCCCATTAGTTGCATTCCCATATTAGGCGGTAAAATTTATCAATTCTCTTCGGTAGGCAGTGAGCAATTTTGATTTGGACACGAACCCTACATATACCCCGTCTTTGATCACCGGTAAGTTCCAAGCCCCGCTTTCTTGAAATTTCTGCATGACCTTTTGCATACTATCCTTCCCATAGAAGATATGTTCGGGCGCATTGTGCATAAAGGTCGCTACCTTGGTGCTTTTATAAAGGGAGGTATCAAACATAAATTCCCTAATATCATCTAACAATACAATCCCTACCAATACGTGGTTCTCATCAACTGCAGGAAAGATATTGCGGGTCGATTTGGCAACCGATTCATGCAACATATCACCCAGGGTCATATTCGGGTGTACGGTCTTGAAGTCTTTTTCTATCACATCTTCCAACTCCATCAATGTAAGTACACGTTGATCTTTATTATGGGTCAACAGGGCTCCACTTTCGGCCAATTCTCTTGTGTAAATGGTATGGTCTATCGCATTTTTGGTGATAAGGTATGATATCGAAGCGGTAATCATCAAAGGGACAAAAAGCGCGTACCCTCCCGTAATCTCGGCAATCAGGAAAATAGCGGTCAAAGGGGCATGCAGCACGCCGGCAATCAACCCGGCCATTCCTATCAAAGTGAAATTACTTTCTGAAACGGCAAAGCCCAAGCCCGCATTATTAATAACCTTTGCCACGGCATTTCCCAAAGCACTTCCCATGACCATAGTAGGTATAAAGGTTCCCCCCGCGCCTCCTGCGGCCAAGGTAGCGGTCATTGCTACGGCCTTAAAAATGGTGATTCCTACCAGCAAGGCAATCACCACCCAAATATTGTCTGTAAATGCATCAAAGGGCGTTTTTCCCAAAGCGGCCACATGGTTCCCATCTAGTAAATTATTGATAAAGCCAAAGCCCTCTCCGTAGAGCGGTGGAATAAAATAAAGCATCACCCCAATCGCCAAACCACCCACTAACAATCGATACTTGGGGCTTTTCAAGGGTTTAAAAAGCGTGTTTATTCGAAAGTACATCTTGGTAAAATAGATAGAAGCAAAACCGGTTCCAACACCAAGAACAATGTAGAACAGCGTATCCTTGATCTCAAAGTCTTCGGTAATCGAAAAATTAAAAAGCACCTCATTACCCATAAAAAAATAGGAGGTCAGTACCCCAGAAATCGAAGCAAGTAAGAGGGGAAGTACCGATAAAAGGGTCAGATCCATGCTAAAGACTTCGACCGCAAAAATGATCGCGGCAATTGGGGATTGAAAAATAGAAGCGATAGCCCCCGCTGAAGCACAGGCTATTAGCAAAGAGCGGGTCTTGGCATTGATATGAAAAAACCTGCCCAGGTTTGAACTGATCGCAGAACCCGTTGCGACCGCAGGACCCAAAAGCCCTACAGACCCCCCGAAACCTACCGTAAGCGGCGCAGTTATTAGCTGTGTATAAATCTGTTTGGGATCAATGATTCCCCGCTTTTTGGAAAGAGAAAACATAATAGAGGATATGGCGTGCCGCAATTTTTCTTTATGTACAAACTTTACATAGAGGTATACCAATGTAAGCCCTAGGATAGGCAAAACAAAATACAGCCCGTTAGAAATCAGAATTCCCTTATCGACCAAGGACTGTATAAAATAAGTGATATTCTTGAGCGTAACAGAGGCCAAACCCGCAAGGAGTCCTACACAAACGCTTAAAATATGAATAAACGTTTTGTTAGAAATATGCTTGTAACGCCAAATGAGGAAGCGTTTAAAGATGGTTTTCTTTTCGGTTGGCATAGGCTTTGCCCTTAAGCCGATTTAACCACGGTATGAATCTTTTTAACGGGTTCATTTGTTGACCAAATCGATACTAGCAAAGTAAAGGTATTAATTCTCCCGAAGAATTGTCTCTTTTAAAGCTTCCAGGTCTTCCCAATAAATTTGGCGTAAGGCCTCTACATAATCCCTATTATTGTAAAACCCAGCTTTGTAATCGGTCATCGCATCTTCTATTAGTTCCTCCGCCATTTCCCGGTCTCCGGCTTCCAAACTCAGTTTTGCCTTGTAATATTTCGCATCGGCCGATTGCTTAAAATAATGTATTACCTTATTAAAATTGGCCAATGCTTTTTCCTTATTTCCTGATTCATAATGGGCGATGCCCCGATATAAAAAAGCATTGATTTCGACCCAATCCTCCCCGGTATCTTCGGTCTCCTTTTGGATGTGCTTGTCCCAATACGCCACTGAGTTTTTATAATCTTTCAAGCCCAAATAGGCGATACCCCGCCAATAGTCAACACTATGCCCCTGCGGATGGTCAATAAAATTGGGCGTCAGGGTATCAGACGCATTAAAATCGGCAATGGCTTTCTTATAATCACGGTAGAACATAAGGTAGAGATATCCGCGCCATGGTTGCCACGTTTTGGCATCATGTTTTACAGCTTTATCGAACTGGGGTTTCCATTTGTGCGGCATGCCCCGTTTTAAATAGGCCACCGAAAGCTCGCGAATCGCTTCGGCATAGGTAGTATCTAACGCAATTGCTTTTTCGATTCGGGTCATACTCTCCGGAGAGCCTTGCAATAAATGAGACCCTTCCTCATATACCTGCACCGCTAGTTCTTTATTTTGGACCTGCTGTACTTGGATCGGTTTTTTTTCAGCGCAGGAAAAAACCGCGACAACCGCCAAAAGACTAAGGTAAAATTTCAACGACTTTTCCATTTTCCAGTTTAAAGATGATATACATATATACGTCTCGAGGCTCTTTCTTTTTGAGAGATGTCCAATTTGTAGGTTGCATGGTCAAAGTGACCAGTTGATCTACCATGCCGTCGCTTAGGTCTGTCAACTCCATGTCACTTGTAAGTTCATTGACCTCTAAATCACCCAAGTCACCTTCACAATCGATCAGAAACCTCAGATTAAGGAATCCAGTATCGGTAAAACCGGTGCTCTTGTAATTGGTAAGAATATGTCTTCTGAAGGTCGGCTTCCCATTTTTGTATATATGGGGTGCCGTACTGTGGTAAAAACCGATTGGCAGTTTATCGCTACAGCGCTGAAAGTCTTCGGAAAAGTCTTTGTTTTCCGGGGAAAGATAGCCAATATGGTGCGGGTACTTTTCTGTATCGATTTCGAATTTCCCTTTTACCTGATAGTATAATAAGCCAAAGCCAGAGACGCCTAAAAGTACTATTCCAAATAAAACATAAAGCCCAAACCGCAGGATTTTATTCTTCGTCATTCTTAAAACTACTGATAAAATCCGAATGTGTTCTTTAAAGGCACCTTCGTAGTATCTAAAAAATATACAAACGGTATACTTGGCTATTTCAACGGCATATTAAGCTTGAGGCTAAGCTCTTTCAACTGATCTTCATCAATGGGCGCCGGTGCATCGATCATGACATCGCGACCGCTATTATTTTTTGGAAAAGCAATGAAATCGCGTATGGTTTCTTGTCCGCCTAAAATAGCGACCAAGCGATCTAAACCAAAGGCAATTCCGCCATGGGGAGGGGCACCGTATTGAAAGGCATCCATCAAAAACCCAAACTGGGCCTTGGCCTCTTCGGGCGTAAAGCCAAGATGTTTGAACATGGTTGCCTGGGTCTCTTTGTCGTGAATACGTATAGATCCACCACCAATTTCATTACCATTCAGCACCAAATCGTACGCATTCGCTCTTACTGCAGCAGGGTCGGTCTCCAAGAGGGCCAGTTGCCCTGGTTTTGGAGCGGTAAAGGGGTGGTGCATTGCATGGTAATGGCCTGTTTCCTCATCAAGTTCCAACAAGGGGAAATCAACCACCCAAAGCGGAGCAAACTCGGCCGGGTTGCGAAGCCCTAAACGTGTGGCCAGTTCCATTCGCAGCGCGCTTAATTGTGCACGGACTTTGCTTGTATCTCCAGAAAGTATACAAATGAGATCTCCGGGCTTTGCACCGGTAGCTTCTGCCCACTTGCCCAAATCTTCTTGGTCATAAAACTTGTCTACGGACGATTTAAAGCTGCCATCCTCATTACAACGGCAGTATACCATACCCAAAGCCCCCACTTGAGGTCTTCGCACCCAATCGGTCAATTTGTCTATTTCTTTTCGGGTATAGCTATTGGCGCCGGGAACCGCAATACCGACTACCAGTTCTGCCTGATTAAAGACATTAAACTCTTTGTGTTGGGTTATGGAATTGAGTTCTCCGAATTCCATTCCGAAGCGAATATCGGGTTTATCGTTCCCGTATTTCTTCATGGCCTCATCATAGGTCATTCTTGGAAACCGCTCAATTTCGAAACCATTTATTTCCTTTAAAAGGTGTTTGGTCAACCCCTCAAAAGCATCTAAAATGTCCTCTTGTTCCACAAAGGCCATTTCACAATCGATTTGGGTAAACTCCGGTTGCCTATCGGCCCGTAAATCTTCATCTCGAAAACACTTCACAATTTGGAAGTATTTATCCAGGCCACCGACCATTAATAGTTGTTTAAAGGTTTGAGGTGATTGGGGAAGCGCATAGAATTGCCCTTCGTTCATACGGCTTGGCACCACAAAATCGCGCGCGCCCTCCGGAGTAGATTTAATTAAATAGGGGGTTTCCACTTCTATAAAACCTGCATCCGATAAATATTTTCGTACCTCCATAGCTACTTTGCTACGGAAAATAAGGTTGTTTTTAACAGGGTTTCTACGAATATCCAAGTAGCGGAACTTCATACGCAGATCCTCGCCACCATCTGTTTCATTCTCAATGGTAAAAGGTGGGGTTTCGCTTTCGTTCAACACTTTTAATTCCTCTACCAATACTTCGATATTTCCCGTAGGGATGTTCGGGTTTTTTGAAGCACGTTCAATCACCTGGCCTTGCACTTGAATCACAAATTCCCGACCCAAGCTTCGCGCTTGCTCTAGCAATTCAGCAGAAGTACGATCCTCATCGAATACCAACTGGGTAATTCCATAACGATCTCTCAAATCTACCCATGCAACAAAACCTTTGTCTCTCGTCTTTTGCACCCATCCTGAAAGGGTTATCTTTTTATCGACATCTGATTCCCGTAATTCTCCGCAGTTATGGCTTCTGTACATACGACCTTCTATTTTAAGCCGCAAATTTAAGAAGTAATTGCCGTTAGAAGGTCTTTTAACTCCTATTTTGTGCAAGAAGTCTTTCTATATCGCCTGCGTCGTAAGTTAAATTTCATGGTGGAATACCAATTCACCCCAATTTTACGTTGAGTTAAAAGTGCCCTCGCAACCATTGTCTGCGACGAACAAGAAACCTACATGCCATTTACCGCTTCACACCCCGCTCTGATCCTTATGCTGCTTAAAAAGCGCTGGCTATCGGCATCTGGATTGTTAATGGGAAGTATGGTCCCTGATTTTGAGTTTTTTTTACGGATGAAAGCGGAAGGGCCTTATGGCCATACGCTCCTAGGCATGTTTTGGTTAAACATTCCGATCGCTATTGGGCTTATTTTCATCTACCACGGCCTTGTTAGGGACCCGCTCATAAAAAGCCTCCCTGCTTACTTTGAACGCCGTATGCGCTTGTTTTTGACATTTGATTGGGTTGCGTACTTCCGTAAGAACTATGGCAAGGTACTGCTGTCTATTGTGCTGGGAAACTTAAGTCATTTACTTTGGGATGCTTTTACCCATTTTGATGGCTTTTTTGTAACCAAAATACCCTTTTTAAACACCTTGATCTGGTCTATGCCCCTGTATGACTTTTTACAATACGGTTGCAGCTTGTTGGGTGCTTTGGCCATCTGGTACTATATAGCCGCGCTGCCAATGGGCCGCACAAAGCCCGGTGAAAAGAACAAATTGGTTTACTGGCTGCTTGTAGGCGTTGTTTGTGCAATTGTAATGGGCATGCGTTTTTGGAATACGCCTGTCTTCCATTTTGGAGATCGAATCGTTTCGCTACTATTTTCGTTTATGGTAGGATTATTGGCCGCCTCTTTATGGGGCTTGTACCATCAGAAGATTGGTATGAGAAAGACTCGTATGAATCGTAGGATCGTTAAAACCAAAAAGCCCTGACGGTAACCGTCAGGGCTTTGAAATATGGCAGTTGTTTTTTAGGCAGCTTCTTCTATCATCGCTGTAGGTGCCAACTCTTCTTTCGGGCTGCGCCATCTTCGCACCCTCGTTTTTATTCGGTAGGTAATATTGAAGAGTACAGGCACGATAATCAAGGTCAGGAATGTGGCAACGATCAAACCAAAGATGACCGTCCACGCCAATGGACCCCAAAAGACCACGTTATCACCTCCAAAGTAAATTTTCGGGTTGAATTCTGAAAACAAGGAAAAGAAGTCGATATTCAATCCTATGGCCAGTGGTATTAGGCCCAACACAGTAGTAATCGCGGTCAAGATCACCGGACGCAACCTCGCCTTCCCTGCTTTGGTAATTACCTTGGTTACCTGTTCCATGCTTAAGAGGTCTTTATCATCCAAATTTTCCTTTACCTTTTTACGATCAATCAAAATCTGTGTATAATCGAGTAAGACCACTCCATTGTTCACAACGATTCCCGCAAGGGAAATAATACCCATCATCGTCATCATAATGACAAACGACCAACCGGTAATCATTAAGCCTCCAAAAACACCAATAAAGCTCAAGAAAATGGCTATCATAATGATCAGTGGTTTGGAAATCCCGCCAAATTGGAAAATCAATATGAGCATAATCAAGGCCAAACCACCAAAAAAAGCACCGATCAAAAATTCAAGTTGTTTGTTCTGCTCCTCGATTTCTCCTGTGTAATCGACCTTTACGGTTTCTGGAATATCCTTAAAATTCTCCATTTCCTTGATGACATTATCCACCACTTGTGCCGGATTACCACCTGCTTTCAAACCGGAATAAACGGTGACCACTCGATTGCCATTTTTGTGTTTGATAGAACTAAAACCGGCCGAATTTCGTTGGGAAGCAACTGCCGAAACAGGAACTTCCTTAATTTGACCACTGGCTTGGTCCCTAAAAATGATATTTTGATTAAAAAGCGCATTTTTATCAAACCGTAAATCTTCCTTGAAACGAACATTGATATCGTAGTCTTCTCCTTCCTTTTTAAAGACCCCCGCTTTTTCACCGAACAAGGAGCGTCGAAGTTGTTGCCCCACTTGCCCAACGGCAACACCCAATTCTCCCGCTTTTTGACGATCCACCACCACTTGCATTGACGGTTTACTTTTGTTGACATTGATCTTCAATTCTTCAATAAAAGGAATATTCTTACCATTGAGGTATACCCTGATATTCTCGGCCGTATTGATAAGTTCATCATAGTCTTTTCCTTGCAACTCAATGTTCACAGGATACCCAGCAGGTGGACCTTCGGAAAGTTTTTCAACCGATATGGAAACACCTGGGTAGATGCCCGTAAGGTCATCTTGTATAGCGCCTCGAAGTTCTTCCGTATCCAATCCATTTCGGTACTTGAACTCGCGCATGGATACGGTTACTTTGCCACGATGCGGCATTTCCGAGGAGGAACCGCCATCGGTCTGAGGATTTCCTGCTCCTTCACCTACTTGCGAAACAGCAGATTCTACCAAGTAATTGTAATCGGCATCCCGTTTGTATTTTTCCCTGGCAACCACATTATAAACCCTTTCTTCGATTGCCTTGGTGATCAGATTGGTTTTTTCAATGGAAGTCCCTTCAGGATATTCGATGTATACATACACTTCATTGGGGCTATTTTCCGGGAAAAATTCGATTTTGGTCCTTCCGGTAGCGATTGAGACACCGAACAATATGAACGTTACTACCAAAAGCAATACGGTAACCCCAAAATACCAATAGACATTACCACCTCTTAAGGCATGCTTAATACGGCGTTCATACCAATTTTCGAAACGAGGCATTACATTATTCTGAAACGTATTCGCCCATCCTTTAATACCATATTTATACGCCCAGAACATTAAGGCGGTAAATATCATAACAGTTCCGATACCTCTAACAGCGCCACCAACCAACAAAATAAGTACTCCAAAGCCCCCTAAGATTGCTGTTGTTCTAATAAGACCCTTACGGCTAATTTCCTTATCCCCTATTTCCATGTACTGGGAAACTAGCATGGAGTTCATAAAAAGGGCAACAAATAAGGAGGAACCGAGAACCACTGATAAGGTTACCGGAAAATAAATCATGAATTGCCCAAAAAGTCCCGGCCACAATCCCAACGGTACAAACGCCGCTACAGTAGTAATCGTCGAGATAATGATCGGGACAGCAATTTCACCAATACCTTTTTTGGCGGCCTCTGTACGGCTCATGCCCTCGCTCATCAACCGGTATACGTTCTCTACCACCACAATACCATTATCTACCAACATCCCCAACCCCATGATCATGCCGAACAATACCATTGTATTTAGGGTAAAACTGAGGCTGTCTATAAAGAAGCCAAGTGTATTCAGTACAAAAAAGGAAATGAACATTGACATAGGGATGGCGAAACCCACAAATAGGGCGTTTCGAAATCCAAGAAAGAACATCAATACCGTAACAACCAGAATGATTCCAAAGATGATACTATTAACCAGGTCATCCACCTGGTTTAGGGTTCTATCGGAAGAGTCGTTGGCAATGGAAATATTCAAGTCTGCTGGATAATAATCTGCCTGCGCTTTTTTTACCAGCTCGCGAATCTGCTTCGTAGCCGCAATGGTATTGGTTCCTGAACGCTTTTTGATATCGAGCATCACGACACTTTCCCCAAATTCACGGGCAAAAGTTGTTTTGTCCTCTTCATCAAAAGTAACCTTTGCGATATCTTTAAGGTATACCGCGCCGTCTTCCGATTTTACTACAAACTCGTTTAGTTCTTGAGGGTCAACGATTTCTCCTAGAACCCGAATCGTCCTGCGTTGTTCGCTGGTTTTTATATTACCTGCAGACATGGTCATATTGCCATTGGAAATGGCAGAGATAACATCCTGAAAACTAACTTTGGCCGCCATCATTTTATAGACATCCACCGCAACTTCTACCTCCCTCTTTTGAGCTCCTCGAATATCGACCTGTTTGATCTGTGGCAGGTTCTCGATTTCATCTTCCAAATATTCGGCATAGTCTTTTAGTATTTCAACAGGATAATCCCCTGTAAAATTCACGTTCATGATCGGAAAAGACTCGGCCAAGTTCAAATCAAAAATATTCGGCTCTACTTTAGCCCCGTTAAAGGTGGGCCAATCTTCACTGGCTTTCTCGGTATCGACTTCATCTTTAACTTTTTGCTTCGCTTGCTCAACGGTGATATCCTCATCAAATTCAACAGTGATGATGGCATAATCTTCTTGAGAGGTAGACGTAATTTCTACAACGTTGCTTACGTTTTTTAATCGATCCTCCAAAGGATCCGTAATCAAGCGCTCTATATCTTCCGCAGTGTTTCCAGGATAAGGTGTGCTCACATAAACCTTCGTTTCTACAATCTCGGGATAATCTTCCCTAGGCATGGATTGGTAAGCACTGGAACCTACCCACAATAAGATCGCGATCATTACGAATATCACAGAAGGGTTGTCAATTGCCCAAGAGGAAATCGAGAATTCTTTGTTTGCGTTTTTCTTTTGTTTACTCATCTGTAACAGTGTTTAAAATCTGAACATTTTGCCCCTCTTTTACGGTTCTTGCCCCTTCTTTAATGACAAGGTCTCCCTCATTTATGCCGGTCAATGCTTCGACGAAGCTTCCTTGTGCTTTTCCCGTAGTAATAATGCGCCTTTGTGCCACAGCTCTTTCTTCAACCATATCGACCGCCACATAAACATATTGTTCTCCACTTGCATTTTCAGAGATCACTCCTTGAGGAACAAGAATAGCATTTGAATTGCTATAGTCATTGAGACTTACTTTTGCGGTTAAATTGGGCTTTATATTTCCGTTCTTGTTTGGTACGGGAATCTCTACCGTAAACGCACGATTGCTAGGATTGATAAAATTCCCTGTTTGCCTGATTTTCGTTGTTACCGTATCTCCCAAAACGGGAAAGAACACTTTTGCTTCCTTCCCTTTTTGAATTTCCCCTAAATAGTTCTCAGGCACATCAACTTCGATATACATCTCCGAAAGGTTTACGATTCGAAACACTTCTGAACCTGGACCCGGTGACACTACCGTGCCCTGATCTTTGATTACATCATCGATAATTCCGGAGAATGGCGCTCGAATGGTAGATTTCCCTAGCTGGCTTTGCACTTGCTTAACGGCATTTTCATTTGCCTCATAGGTGGCCTTTGCCTGTAGGTATTGTATCTCGGAACCGATCTTTTGCTCCCAAAGTCGTTTTTGCCGTTCAAAGGTCGTCTTGGCCAATGCCGACTGTGTTTTTAACTGGGCCAATTGGCTGCTCATGCCACCATCATCGATCGAAGCCAAGGTTTGCCCCTTACGTACCCGTTGCCCTTCTTTGACATAAACACGTTGTAAAGTACCTGCCATTTCCGGGTAGATAAGCACATTTTGTTTGGTCTTTACATCTCCTTGAAGTTCTAAAAAGTGATCAAACTTTTGAACCTTGGCCGCCAGCGTAGTTACCAAAGGAAGTTTCTCATTTCCTGCAAAGGTGGCAATAGCGGAATCTAATTGTTGTAGCTGGGTCTCCAAGTTCTTTTGTTGGCCAGAGATTTCTGTTTTCTTTGCTCTGATCGCTTCCAAATCGCCTTGTGCGATCAAATCTTCGATAGATGCGGCGCTTTTATCTCCGCAAGAAGAAAGTACAATGGCCGCTGTGAGTACGTAGCATATTTTTCTCATTTTTACTTCTTTTTGTTGTTCGTTGGGTAGTTGTTTTTATTCGTTTAAGATGACTTCGAGCTCCGTTTTCTTGTTGATCACCGATACCATCGACTGCAGGTATTCTTGCTGGGCACTGTACAGTTGTGTTTGTGCCTGGCGTAACTCAAAACTGCTCGCGATGCCTTCGCCATACTTTATTTGATTTTTGTTTTCTATGCGTTCTGACAATCGTAGATTTTCCTTGGAGGTCTCATATTGCTCAATTGCTAGCGTAAAGTCGCTTTTGGCCCTTTCCAATTGAAGCCGTATCTGAGATTCGGCCTCTACTAACTGCGTCTTTGCTTTTTCCAAGGCAATCTTGGCACGCTGGGTAGATGCACTGCGCCCCAGGGAGCTAAAAATCGGAATACTCAAATCAAACCCCAGTACAGAAGCATCGAACCATTCTTGGTCGCTCCCCAGAAAGCTAAAATCATCTGAAAATGCCGAGCTACCATAGTTTACAAATGCATTCAAGGATGGAAGGGCCTTGCTTTTGGCCAATTTCCATTCAAAAAAACGTTGCTCATTTAAGTTAATGGCCAGCTTATAGTCTACATTGTTTTCGATATCAAAAGGAGTATCTACCAACCCCTTGATCATTTGTTGTTGTGCCAAATCATCGAGCTGTTCCTCCAGCTGGGTGGGCGCATCAATATCAATTCCCATGACGAGGTTCAATATCTGTAGTGTGATGCCCTCCAAACGAACGGCATTTCGTAATTGACTCTCAATGTTGGCCAAGGTAATCTGTAACTGCTCTACACTTTCTTCGTCTCCCAGTCCGTTTTCAAAGATTTTAGCCGTCTCGAACAAATTCTTTTCCAAATTTGACTTGTTCTTTTCAAAAATGGCCCTGCTTTCCTTTGCCAATAATACATTGCCGTAGGCTTCGGTCACTGCCTTCCGAACTTCCAATTGTGTTTTTTCCTTGTTATTATCACCATAACTTAAAAACGATTTTGTGGCCTGTACCCCCACAATATATGAGCCATCAAAAATTTGTTGCTTTAAGGTTGCTGTTGCCGTCATTGATTGGGGTTGCCCAAAGATAACAGGTACAAAGGTTCCCGGGTCACCACCCGCAACTTCCCCGGGGATGAGCGTTACAGGCTGCTTTAACTGATTCTGATAACTCACTGCGCCCGAAATTTGAGGCAAACCGGAGGCAATTACCTCCCATTTTTGCTTTTGGGCGTCAATTACATCTCTATCGGCATTTATGGCACTATAGTTATTCTCCAAAGCGAAAGCAATGGCCTCTTCCAAGGTAAAACTACTGGTATTCTCCTGTGCAAATACCACCGTCAGTGAACATAGGGTAAGGATACTTATTAAAAAACTGCGCATTAGTCTTGATTTGAATTGATGATTTCGTTTAGTATTTTTCTTCCTTTCGGATTTACGATTCCCCGCAGATGGTACTCCAAGAAATAATCCTCTAAATCGGCCATTTTAAATTTGGTATTGGGAAACAAACTATTGTCCTTAATTGCAAATACACCCGAATAATAAATGGTCGACACAAATTCAACATCTATGTTGTCTCTATAAATGCCCATTTCAAGGCCTCTCTTGATGTTGTCTACCACACATTCAAACATGAGGTCGTATTCTTTGACCTTGAGTGTTTCATAAATGGTGGGATAGTACTTTTGCATCTGATAAGTGGGTGAGGATTTTTCGTCTTTTAAATGCCCCATGACGAACTTCTTAATTTCGTACAACTCCTCAATCGGGTTTTTTTTATAATCGATGATATGGTTTATTCCATCAGCAATCACATCAAAGAGGTTAAGCGCACTTTCTTTTACCAAATGGGTCTTGTTCTCGTAATGGGCATAAATGGTCTTTTTTGAAATACCCATCGTATTGGCAATATCGTCCATCGTGACACTCTTAAACCCGTAGTTTAAGAACATATCTGTTGCCTTTAAAAGAATTTTTTCTTTCATAACGGGAGCAAATATAGCGCAGGAAACTTAAAACACAATAAAAGTTTCCAAGGTTTTACATTTTTTTAACATTACAAAAAAAATGATTTACTCCCTTTATCCATCACCTGTTTTCAGTTCGAAAATAACAGCCATACCCTATACCGACAAGGTGAAAACCCCGGACCGTCATTTTGGGGTGTTGAAGTGTTCCAACCGAAACTGAATCGATTTTTCCCCCATGCTTTTTTAGTTCTAGAGTGCCTTGTCATCTTCTTCAATATTGTTTTCCTTTAGCCGTTCTACATAAGCATCAAAGGCTTTTTTACCCTCTTCCTCCCAGTACTGATCATAAAATTTCCATTTGGAAAAGTCTTTTTTACCTCCATAACACTCCTTTTTCTTTCTTTTACGATACTTCCCTTTTGAGTGACCGCTCCCCAAGCCTCCAAATAGAATTCGGGCCAAAGCCAATAAACCCACTGCTTGCCAAAAGCCAATTAGCTTGAAACCAAATAGCTCGGGCATCAGCCAGTTCCAGAGCCACATGATTCCGTAGCCCATTAATATTGCAAAGGCGATGGCGAATAGTATTCCAAAGAATATTTTAACTGCCATGGTTACATAGTTTTTGACCTTCCCTTTTACCCTGTGTTCTACATACTGTGTCATATTTATCTTTTTTAATTCGTGTTTTCTTTTTTCTGTTCTAATTCTTTATACAAAATTCCCAACGCCCGATGCCTTCGAGACATGAGAGTTCCTTCGGAAATTCCTGTTTCAAAGGCCACCTCTTTATAACTATGCCCTTCAAAATCGATTTTAATAAGGACCTCTTGATAAAAAGGCTTCAAACGACCAATGGCCAGCTTCAATTCAACAATCATTTTTTCAGAATAGTTGTTGGCTACGTCCCCGTAAAAAAGCTCTATGAATTCGGCAAAACGTGCTTCGATGTTTTCGTCTGGCTGTGGTTCCTCTTTTTTTGACCGCAACACATCAATAATTTTATTTTTTATAGCATGGTATACAAAGCCGGCTACATTATTAATAGGTACTAAATCATCTGCCCGTGAGAACATCTTCAAAGCCACGTCCTGAATAACATCTTCGGCCTCCCGATCAGCAGCGCTGTTGATCTTGGAGTTCACATATGCTTTCAAGGAATGATATTCATCCTTAAAAAAAGACTGTAGCTTTTTCTGATTGTCCGTTTCCGAAACCATTCAATTGGTGTTTTAAATACCTCTTCGATTATAAAGACGGGGAAATTAAATTCTATTGCGTTTTTAGATAAAAAAAATAGCAGTAACTCGTCAAATCGAAGGGGCTTTATTAAAATAGGACGTATTTTTGAAAAAAACGTTTCAATGCATTCTGTTGAAAACTATCGCGAGGCTTTTATTTCCTATTTAGAATCAAGTATCCAAACGAAGGAACCTTTCAACCTCTACAAGCCTATTATTTATATTTTGGGGCTTGGCGGCAAACGGTTACGTCCTGTACTGACGTTGATGGCCACTGAAATTTTTGGAACCGATTACACCAAAGCCTTGGATGCGGCGTTGGCCATAGAGGTCTTTCATAACTTTTCGTTGGTACATGATGATATTATGGACGACGCTCCGCTTCGCCGTGGAAAAACCACCGTACACGAAAAGTGGGACATCAATACAGGTATTCTTTCTGGCGATGCAATGCTGATAAATGCGTATCAGCTGTTTGAAGGCTATGAGGGTGAGCTGTTTCGAAGTCTTGCAAAGCTTTTTAGCAAAACGGCCATCGAAGTATGTGAGGGCCAGCAGTACGATGTTGATTTTGAGACACGCGACGACGTGACCATCCCCGAATATCTTAAGATGATCGAGTACAAAACCGCCGTACTTGTGGGAGCGGCCTTAAAAATGGGGGCCATCGTGGCAGAGGCTTCTTTGGCCGATCAAAACGGCATCTACGAGTTTGGGCGTAACCTGGGCATCGCCTTTCAGCTGAAAGATGATTATCTGGATGCGTTTGGTGACCCAAAAACTTTTGGAAAGCAGGTCGGAGGCGATATCATTGAAAATAAGAAGACCTATCTGTACTTAAAGGCCCTTGAAATGGGAACTACAGACCAGCAAAAAGAACTGACCGATCTTTTCTCGATACAACCAAAAGACCCCTCGGATAAAATAAGTGCCATTAAAGAGATCTTTGTAGAAAGTGGCGGTGCCCAGAGTACCAAGGAAGCTATTGAAGCCTACACAAAAGTAGCGTTGGGAGTACTTACAGAGCTCGATATTTCAGAGGACAAAAAAATGTTGCTCAAAGGGTTTGGCGAAAACCTAATGCAGCGCAACGTTTAGAAAAGCCTTTTTAACAAGGCCTTCGTAAAAGGGAGCCAAGGGGCCCCTGCCATATATCTTATATCTTCTAAAGAGCTGGTCTCTTCATCTAAGAACTTAAAAATGAGCTGGGGATCACGGTTCTTAAAAAGGGTTTCAAAAACGATTTGGCCTTTCGCGTTGTTCTGCGCAAGTACATCCAACAACAATAGGTCGTAATACCAAAACTTGTTTTTAAACCGAAGATCTTTCAAAGGTTTACCAATTTTTAAATGGTTGATCAAAACAGGGATTTTCTTAGACGTGCTCATAAATGTATAGCCAGTACTGGGTTTTGCCCAGCCACCGGCGGTACCAATAAAGCGAATGTTTTTTGTATGATGCTCCTGAAAATCATAACAAGTCATTGGGATACTCCCTTTTTCATCGTCTAGGATTTCGAATGCTCCACAACCCAAACGCTCTTTGAGATAGCTGTTAAGAGCCGACTCATATTCCTCTAACGCAAGCAATTCTTTGGAGAACAATGTATACTCTACCAAGGCCTCGGTTTTAGAGAAGGGGAGTACGTACATAAAACGGGTATTGCCCTTTTGGGGAATAGAGAAATCCATATAGGTCGCGACACCCTCCTCAAAAACTGGTTTTTCAGTTTTAACGAACCATCCCAGCCAATGCTGCTGCAAGACAGGATATTTGTTTTGATGGGTGGCCATTTCGTAGGTAAAGATGCTATTAAAGGCCCGTTTCGATTTGTAGGTCGTCTCCTTTGTAATGACCTCCACTTCATAGTCCTTGTCCGATACTTTTAATACCTCGTCAATCCTAAAGCTAATGTTGGGGTGTTGCGTAATTCTTGTAAGTACATCTTCGTAGAAATCTATTCCACGGATCATCTTGTATTGGTATGGGGCAATATTGAACCGTTTCGAAAAATCAGCACCTCCGAAGTAAATCGCATCCCATGAGGTGTGTAGTAGTGAATCGAACACACCAGTGCCATTTTCCCAAAAACACCAGGTACGATCATTGTTCTTCTTGGCGTCCTTATCCAGTAAGAGAACCCGCTTGTCATCAAAAAAGGCATCTTTGCACATCGCATCGGCCAACATTAAGCCCGCTGCACCTGCTCCTATAATGATGTAATCAAAAGTGGATTCGTTCCCCAAAAGAAATAAGATTAATGAAGTGATTTAAACAGCTTCAATGTCTAAAAATAAGGATTTCCTAAGTTATAGAAAGCTGCTAGGGCTGAAGAGTAAGTTCTTAATTGATTCGGTAACGCACCCCTAAAAATCCACGTATCCCTTGGTTAGGCCCATACACATACGAAGGATCGAAGGTAAGGGCGTTTGGATTATCTGCCGTTGCCACCACATCACCCCCATTATCAAAGACCACATTTCTATCAAAAGGATCATTGGCGCGGGCAATAATAAATGGGTTTCCGCGATTCGGCGTCCAATCCAATAGATTTTTGACGCCGCCGTACACTTCAAAATCTTTCAACCCTTTGTAGGTGAATTGAACATTCTGTATACTCCATACTGGAGAAAAGTCGCTTCTAGGGTCATTCTCTCCCAAGGTCGGCAAACGCATAGGACCATAGAGATTTCCCGTATAATCAATGCTCAAATCTAGACGCTTAAAGGTGTAACCAAAATTCCAGGTTCCGGTATGGCTCTCTGTTAGTATTTGACGCGTGCTAATCCCATTCTCGGTCTGACTAACATCTTGAAAAGTAGCTCCAAGCAAGAATTTGAATCCGGAAGGGAAAACTACATCAATGTTTGCACTTACTCCCTGGGACACTGATTTTCCGTTTAGATTATCATAAATAATCTGATTGGGGTTCGTATCGTAATCCGGGAGAATCGCATTGCTGAAATTGGTATAAAATGCAGAAGCGTCTATATTGATAAAAGTGCCATTATCGGCATATATTTTTTTTAGGTAGTTGAAGTTTATATTGAATGACCGCTCGGGGTCCAATTCTTCGGTCACCACCACATCACGGGCACCTGTAAGGGCTGCATGCTCCTCTGTAAACAAATTAACGACCCTAAAGCCCGTACCGGCATTCAGTCGTACGATGTCAGTATCGGTCATTTTCCATCTATAGGCTATTCGGGGGGTATAGATATTCCCATGTCTTTTATCATAATCGTAGCGTACGCCAAGTAATAAGGAGTGTTTTTCGGCCAGTCCTATTTCGTCTTGAACAAAGACGCTGGGTATGATTACTTCATCAGCTGCTACCGTGGCCGTGGTATTATCGTCATAAAAGTTATACCGCACAGCACTCCCTAACAATAAGTCGTGGGTACCCACTTTTTTATCCCAAGTAAGCTGCCCAAAACCAATTCGCTGATCGGCAAGATAGGGGGTATTCCCATATACAGAATTTTGGTTATGGTCATTGTAAGAGAATGATAACAGCATCTTTTCTTCTAGAGGTAGTTGGTATTTTCCCAGTACTTCCCAACGACGGGTATAAATACTTTCGCCATAGACTTCATCACCACCACGAAACGCTGGTGTCCATTGCAATTCACCTCCCCATCTATCTTCATAAAAGAAACGGCCTGCCAATGAAAAAATACGATTGTTCTTACGCTGAAAATTCCATTTTTGAAAAACAGAGATTCTATCTTGAAGGGTTAGATCTGTAAAATTATCGCCGTTGTTATCAATTAATTCATTGTAATTGAAATAGTTGATTCCCAACAACATATTCGCCTTTTTGCCTACATCTATTTTGGCGCCTACATCAAGGTTGTATTCTCCCCAACCAGTCACGAAGGCATCCGCAAAGAAATCAGGGGCTTCAAGTGCATTCTTGGTGATGATATTGATCAGCCCCCCTACGGCCTCGCTTCCATAAAGGCTAGAAGCTGGTCCTTTCACAATTTCAATTTGTTCAATCAAAGAATTAGGGATTCCAGAAAGCCCATAGACCGTACCAAGACCACTCACGATCGGCATACCATCTATCAACACCAATGTATAGGGACCTTCGAGCCCATTGATATGTATATCACCTGTATTGCACACATTGCAATTGATCTGTGGTCGCACACCATTTACGTTCTGCAGCGCCTCAAAAATACTAGCGGTAGGGTTTTGTTTTAAAAAAGTAGGGCTATAGACCTCGACAGGAACCGGACTTTCAGAACGACTAACGGCTTTCAATGTACCCGTTACAACCATTTCTTCCAACTGTTCGGAAGAAGCTACTAACGTAACAGCAATGTTAAGCTTCTCATTCGCAGCAACGGTTATGTTTTTGGAAAAGGGACGGTATCCTAATACAGTAACCTTTAGTTTGTACTTGCCCGCCGGAATATTCTTCAACACATAGTTTCCGTCTTCATCAGATGAAGCACCCAGTGAAGTCCCCTCTAAATATACATTGGCAAATGGTACAGATGCTACATCATCCAAAACA
>CALIIC010000195.1 GCA_938020445.1 uncultured Flavobacteriaceae bacterium
CATCGATGCTGTGGTATTGTCTGGCATGGGTCTCTTCATGCAATAACACTTCCTTGGGAATGGCCTTTGACTCAAAATTCTTTTTGTTGAGAAAAATATGTTTGAAAAAAGTATGAGGCGCCATAAGTTCCCTAAGGAGTACATGGGTGACAAAGCCCGACTTGTATTTGGGGTTGTTGCGCACTCTTTGGATAATTTGAAACAGGTTTCTGATAAATCGGAATCCAAAACCAATCACACCAATAAGATAGATAGACCAAAATACCAAAGAGAAATTAATAGTATCAATATCGCGGGCAGGGGGTGTTTCCTGTACCAAAACGGCAACGTTCTCTACAGGATAGGTGACTTGTTCCACAACCATGGGGACGTATTCGGTAAAGACGACCAAGGGAATGAGCAACGAAGCCATCATGGTTCCCAACAAATAGAACCGCTTGAAAAGGTGCATGTTCTCTTTTTCCAATAAAAACTTATAGAAGAGCAGAAAAATAGCCATGCAAGCCCCGGACTTTAAGATGTACACTTCCATACTATTTCTTTTTTAGTTCTTGATCAATGAGTTTCTTAAGATCTTCGAGTTCCGTTTTGCTCAAATCGGTCTCTTGCGTAAAAAAAGAAGCGAACTGCCCTGCACTATCATTGAAGAAATTTTTGATGAGTCCGTTTACATGCTTCGAAAAATAGTCTTTCTTTCGCACCAACGGATAGTATTCGCGTGCTCTGCCAAAAAGGGTATAGGCTACAAAACCTTTATCGGTCATGCGCTTTAATAAGGTGGCGATGGTTGTTGTGGCCGGTTTGGGGTCTTCGTACGCCTCGAGCAGATCTTTCATAAAGGCCTTTTTCTGCTTCCACAAAATATTCATGAGTTCTTCCTCCGATTTTGACAATTGCATATACGGGATGTTTATTATTGCTCTACAAACATAGAACAAATATTTCAATTCTACAAATGTAGAGTATGAAAATCCGTCAAAATCCGCTAATTAGATCGGTGTGTTGTACATAAATGGTCAAGTGTAAACGTCCTAATATACGGCCGAGTAGTATAGTTTTAGGGTGCTTAGGTTTTCTTAGGACCTAAGTTCTCTTGAGCTTGCCAAAATTGATAGTAAGGCCGAGAAGAGACCCACAACCAATAAAAAGTTGCTGTTTAGGATGCCCATTTCCCAATGCAGCATTTTAAACAAAGAGGCGATCACGATATAGACGGTAGCAAGATCGGCAAGAATATACGATAGGTCTTCCCTGCTAAAACTGCTTGCCAAAAGCGTTTGGTTCTGTGTAATTTCTTTAAGGGATGGTATAATTCTTTTGATGTATAGGATTAGAAAGGCTATGAGGGCCAATTTGGTGGTCAAGTCGGGTAGGTATGTGTATGGTGCATCAAAAAGGCTGCATATATAATTGCATGCGAAGGATGTTATCAGTACCAATCTTGCATAATCTAAGGGCTCCCTTGCTTCTTTTTGAAATAATTGAATACTAAGAAAAATAACCATGCCCAGCACCCCCAGCATCGTTAGGAATGAGGGAATGATATGAAAGAGCGCGCCGAAAACGGTCACCGAAATACTTAACCTGAAAAACAGGTCGGTTTTTTCTTTGGAAATAAACATGATGACTAAGTAGGTTACATTTGGTCAATCCATAACGAAAAGAAAGCTGTTTTAGTGCGGTGTATACTAATTTTAAAACTGCGAATACGCGACCTATCTTTCTTGAGAGGGGAATAGTACGGCTATCGCAGCAGCCAATAGGCCAACAAAAAGTAGCATGTTGCCCGTGATAAAATAGAATTCCCAATGTAAAATCTTCAGTAACGCCCCGACGATGATTCCGATTGCGCTAAGGCCATACAAAAGAGTGGAAACTCCTTTTCTATTGACGGTTTTTGAAGCTTGCGTACCTTCAACTTCAAGCGTATTCTCTTTAGGGTATAGTACTTCACGAACGTATGCTATCAAGAACAGCAGTAAACCAAGTTGCGTACCCATTGTAAATAAGTATCCGTAGGCCAAGTGAAATACGCGAAAGGTGTAATGCAGTAAAAAAGATAGCAACAAAAATAATTTGGTATAGTCAAGGAACGATTTGGGGTTCTTTTGCAAAAATCGCAAGCTATAGAAAATGGCAATGCCTATGCCACCCGTAAGCAGCAATACGGAGGCTCCCGACCAATGCATTGTTTTAAAAAGAGCACCTACTAAGAGAATGGCGATACTCGCTCTTAAGAAGAAATGTGTATGTTGTTTGGCAATGAACATGGTGCGAACGGGCTATTGAATTACCATAACGAAAAAAAAGTGCCAAAAGTGCCACCAACCATAGTTGAGGAAAGATGATGCCATTTTTTCTTTTGGAAAAGCATAAGTTTGCCTGCGACAAATACAACAATGGACATACAGAAAGAATTGGAAGGCAGGAGTGGTGTACAGTGTGAACTCTGTGGGACCAAAGAGGGTTTACAAGTTTATGAGGTGCCGCCGAAATCTACAGTAGGATTAGATGGCAGTCTGTTGGGCTGTGCTACCTGTATTGGGCAGATCGAAACCCCGGAAACTACCGACGCCAACCATTGGCGTTGTTTAAATGACAGTATGTGGAGTGAACACGATGCGGTAAAGGTAGTTGCTTGGCGCATGCTCTCTCGCTTAAAAGGGGAAGGCTGGTCTCAAGATTTGTTAGATATGATGTATTTGGAAGACGATGCCTTAAAATGGGCAAAAGCCACGGGGGAAGGAGAAGAGGAAAGTGAGAAAATCATTCATAGAGATGTGAACGGGGTAGTGCTCCAAAATGGGGACAGCGTGGTATTGATCAAAGATTTAAAAGTAAAAGGATCAAGTATGGTCGCCAAGCAAGGCACCGCCGTACGACGTATTTCCGTGGACCGGGAAAATGCCGAATTTATAGAAGGGAAAGTAGGCCCCACACAAATTGTGATTATTACCAAATACGTGAAAAAGTTATGAGTTCAACGCGCTGGCCTATGATTGCAAATGGTAATTTAACTCATAACTACGAACTCATTTCCTTGAAATACTGATAGAAATACGGTATTGTTTCTATGCCCTTTAAGTAATTCCACACCCCAAAATGTTCGTTAGGGGAGTGGATTGCATCGCTATCCAGGCCAAAGCCCATTAAAATGGTCTTGCTCTTTAATTCTTTTTCAAAAAGTGCTACAATGGGAATGCTACCACCACTGCGTTGTGGAATCGGTTTTTTGCCAAAGGTGGTCTCATAGGCCTTGGATGCCGCTTGGTACCCGATGGTATTAATGGGGGTTACATAGCCTTGTCCGCCATGATGTGGGGTTACTTTTACGCTGACACCCTTCGGGGCAATGCTTTCAAAATGGGTTTTGAACAATTGGGTAATTTCTTCCCAATCTTGGTGGGGCACCAACCGCATTGAAATTTTTGCGTAGGCCTTGCTAGCGATGACCGTTTTGGCACCTTCACCGGTATAGCCTCCCCAAATACCATTCACATCTAAGGTGGGGCGTATGGCGTTGCGTTCGTTGGTCAGGTACCCTTTTTCACCATATACGGAGTCGATCTTAAGGGCATTTTGATAGTCCTCCAGGCTAAAAGGGGCCTTGGCCATTTCTGCTCTTTCTTCCGCCGAGAGTTCCTCTACCTTCTCATAAAAACCAGGTATGGTAATGTGGTTGTTTTCGTCATGCAAGGAAGCGATCATTTTGGTAAGTACATTGATCGGGTTTGCGACTGCCCCGCCATAAAGCCCCGAATGTAGGTCCCTATTGGGGCCGGTTACTTCTACCTCCACATAGCTAAGGCCACGCAGTCCGGTGGTAATAGAAGGTACATCGTTGGCGATCATTCCTGTATCCGAAATCAAGATAATATCGTTCGCTAATTTTGCCTGGTTTTGGGCAACAAAATCAGCTAGGCTTTTGCTACCTACTTCTTCTTCTCCTTCGATCATGAATTTTACATTGCAGGGCAGTTGGCCAGTAGCGATCATAAACTCAACTGCTTTCACATGCATATACATTTGCCCTTTGTCGTCACAAGCGCCTCGGGCAAAAATGGCCCCCTCGGGATGCAGTTCGGTTTTTTTGATAACCGGTTCAAAAGGGGGGGAGGTCCAAAGGTCGATCGGGTCTGCCGGTTGTACATCATAATGACCGTACACCAATACGGTAGGCAAGGAGGGGTCTAATATTTTTTCGGCATAGATGATGGGATATCCGGCGGTCTCACAAATTTCAACAGCTTCGCAACCGGCTTTTTCCAAGGCTCCTTTAATCGCTTCGGCCGTGTTATAAACATCCTGCGAAAAAGCGGGGTCAGCACTTACCGATGGTATCTTGAGCAATTCGATCAGTTCCTCTAAAAAACGCTGTTTGTGTTGTGCCATGTAGGCCGTAATATCCTTCATAAATTTGTGTTTGGAATGGACATTAAAAATACTAAAAGAACTTTTTAAAGTTGAAGCATTTTTAAATTGATTTTTTGCTTTATATTTGCATCCCGAAATTACGGGTTTTTACAAAGACAGGCCCTTCTTCGCTAAAGCTATGAAGGACAAGTTTGATTGGATTACATATTGATGCAGGCGTGGTGGAATTGGTAGACACGCCAGACTTAGGATCTGGTGCCGCAAGGTGTGAGAGTTCGAGTCTCTCCGCCTGTACTTTTTCAACTGTGAAATTACAGTCATAAAACCTCTCAAAATTGAGAGGTTTTTTTGTTTGGGTACAACATAGGTACAACATTTTGAGTTTTTAGTGCATCAAATTGAATCTGTACCTAATTGATATCAAATGCTTTCAGATTTATTTAAAGGTCTCAGTTTGGTTAGAATTTAAATAAGTCTATTATAAAAACCTCTGAAGTTATGGGTTTTATGACAATCATTTTTGGTATAATGTGTTCAATACGCTTGTGGAGTAATAATTTATGAATCTAAACCTGACCGCAACCATACTACTTTTTGGCTTACTACAAAGCGCAGTAATGATATTTCTTATATTAAGGAATAGAAATTTGAAACTGATACCTAACAGGTTACTTATTGCACTATTACTTGTCGTAGGTTTTTCTCTTCTTCCAACATTATTTGGAAATTTAGGATTTATAGAACAAAATGATTTTCTAAGGTTTTTACCATTCAACTTGGTGATTTTTATCTTTCCTTTATTGTACCTCTATTTTAAGTCTATTTTGAATTACTCTTTTCGGTTTAATTCTAAAAATTTCCTTCATTTAGTTATACCTCTTGTTTTCACTGCTTACCATATTCTAATTTGGATAGGCAGTTTGTCTGTTTCTTCTGAATTGAAAGGAGCTTGGATTATACGATATGGGTATTTCGAGATTCAACTATTACATAATATCACTCTTTTATTGTTCCTTTTTGGTTATACAATTATGTCATACTTGGAGCTAAGGAATTATGAAACAAATACTATTTCAAAAGCAGCAGAAAAATATCGTACCTGGATGCTGACTTTGTTGGGTCTATTTTTCATTGGGGTTCTATTTGAATTGGTTACTACTCTTCTGGGTAAGATTTACGGTTATTGGAAGAGTTCACCAGTTGATGATTGGCTGGGCTTCTCGTTAACGATGATAGTTAAAATATATAATGGAGTAGTATTGTATATTATGTCTTTCGCGAGTTATTTATCATACTCAAATCCTAAATTAAAAAAACAAAATATAAGTAAAGCGGTAGTTGAAGAGCAAGTAAAATCGATTTTACATATGATGGAGGCTAAAAAACCTTTTCTAAGCGCAGACTTTTCCCTATCAACATTTGCAGAACTAATGGAAACCAACCCTAGTACTTTATCGAACTTTCTCAACAATTATTTAGATACTTCTTTTAATGATTTTACAAATAAATATCGAGTTGAAGAAGTAAAGGAAAAACTTAGAAAAGGATTATACAAGAGCCTAACTCTAGAATATATTGCAGAAGACTCCGGGTTTAAATCTAAAACCACTTTTTATAGAGCATTCTCCAAGTTTTCATCACAAACTCCCAAAGAATATATCAGACAATTAGAAAAGAAAAAAGTTTCATAATATAATTTGAAACTTTTTTTAGTGGAACTTGTTATTCTTAGCCAATATAGTTTTTGATTTTTGAAAAAAAATCATTGATGATACATTCTTTAAAAATATCAGTTATAACTTTTATTTTAGGTTGCATAACTGTTGCCCATACACAAAGTAATAATGAACCTATTTTGGTCGAAGATTTCTATCTTGACCTTGCCATCAGAAGCTATCTGGATAAACCAACGGGAAAATTGACCAAGACTGACTTGGAATCGTTGACTCGCTTTGTAGCAGTAAGTAGAGGCATCACTTCTTTAAAAGGGTTGGAATATGCAAAAAACTTAAAATATTTAAGATTAGATAATAATAGAATAAAAAATCTAGCGCCTTTAAGAGAATTACAAAAACTAGAGGTGTTAAATATAAATGGTAATGAGATTTCCGACGTAACACCCATTAGGAATCTTGTAAATTTAAATTCACTGTCTTTTGATAGAAATAAAATATCTGATATATCATCACTTGTTTCACTTAAAAGAATACATAGTATTACCGGACATTTTAATGATATATCAGATATATCTGTTATTAAAAACTGGAAGAAACTCACTCATTTCAATATGGGGTTTAATCAATTAAATGATATCTCACCTTTAAGTGGATTGAGTAACCTCAAAGGTATTTGGATTCCTGATAATAAGGTAGAAGAGATTGAAGCCGTTTCTGGATTAAAGGAACTAGAAATTCTAATACTTGAAAAGAATCCTGTTTCCGACGTTAGAGCAATGGATGGACTAAAAAAACTAGTTCAAGTAAACTTAATGGATACGGACGTTAAAGACTTCAGTCCTCTATCAAATATAGAAAGTATAGGAGTATTGGTTCTTCAAAATAATCATCTCAGGGACTTAGACTTTCTTAAAAACCTGACCAACATTGAATGGCTAGATTTGAGGGGAAATAATATTGAAAGCATCGAAGTTCTAAAAAACCTAAAGAAGCTTAAAAAATTATTTTTGAGTAGTAATCAAATCAAATCGATTGTTCCCTTGTCTGAATTGAATAATTTAAGATGGATGTTGTTGGCAAATAACGAAATTGATAATTTATGGCCACTATATAACTTGAAAAGCTTAACCGACATCTCAGTTCATAACAACCGCTTAAATTCTACTGAATCCTTAGTTGCTATGAATGGTAAGGTTATAAAAAAACTTGAAGCAGAAGGCAAGTATGTTACAGCAGCTGACGAAAAGGTAAATTCTATATATGGGCTTGAACCCAGTAGGAAACTTGAATAATTCTGGGTGCTTAAAAACAAAACAAATCTGTAACTTTTTGAATAAAGGTGTCGTCCCATATTCAAAATCATATCATTAAACTCAAATATTTTATGAAAAATCTAAAATTCCTTTTTCTTATCATTACCATTTACAGCTACGGTCAAGAAAAGAGCATATATAAATTTGAACAAGAATTGCCCAAATGGCAGGAGCAATATAAGGTGCCAGCCGTTGCAATTGGAATTATTGAAAATGGGGACGTATCGTACACCAAAGTTTTTGGTGAACAAAGAATCGGTATACCCGCCAGTGACGAAAGCATATTCACGGTAGCTTCCCTAACAAAACCCATATTTTCTATTGTGGCTCTAAATTTAATATCAAATGGTAGATTATCACTTGACGAACCTCTTTATGAGTACCACCTAGACCCAGATTTAGAAGTTGATGACAATCTTAGAAAGTTGAATGCCAGATTCGTTCTAAGCCACCAATCGGGTTTTGTCAACTGGCGAAATATGAGTCCTTCAAAGAAATTGGGTTTCAATTTTGAGCCTGGCAGTCAATATTTATATTCAGGCGAAGGTTATGAATACCTTCGCAAGGCCTTGGAAAATAAACTCGGAGATGATTTACCAAAATTAGCCGAAAATCTACTTTTTAAACCACTTGGACTGACCAACATAGCTTTTACTTGGAATCCTGAGTGGGATATGAAAAAGGTGGTATATCCGTATGATAAAAATTTTGGAGAGTATGAATACGCCCCAAGAACGGAGTTAAATGCTGCTGCCGGATTGCAGACCACTATTAAAGATTACACAGAAGTTTGTGCCTACGTACTAAATGGAGCTGGTTTGTCAAAATCTTTATTTGATGAAATGGCTACACCTCAAGTTAAGGTTAAAGAGGACTTATATTACGGCTTAGGCTGGGAAGTGATACCCGAGCTCTCAAACAAAGAGTCTGTCATTATGCATTCTGGTGACGAAAACGGCATTAAAACTTTTGTTGTGCTATTGCCTAAATCTAAAAAAGGTATGGTCATTTTTACAAATGCCAATGAAGGCTTTAAAGTATACCAGGAGGTCGTTGAATCATACCTGAATGAAGGCAAGGAAATCTTTGAAATTAAGAGCAAAAAAATGGTTCCTACTGAGAAATATGTGATTTCAACGAACAACTTAAAAGATTACACGGGTACTTTTCAAATAAAGGAAAATGTGACTTTTAATATTGTTGAAGAAAATGGTAGGCTCAACTTGGTTATCCCAGGTCAAAAATCGGTTAGATTGGTTGCGCAATCAGAAAAGGTCTTTTTGGTTGATGAAGAATTGAAGGTAGAGTTTGTAAAAAACAGTAAACAATCTTATGAAAATGTAATTCTATATCAGTATGGCGTAAAATCTTATGAGGGTAAAAGGATTAAATAAACTGTATTAGTATATAGAGAACTCTAGGAATTATAAGATTATTATTTAGTCATTTCTTCCTGTTCGTTAATCTTTTTAGAAGTTGTCACGTATGAACATTACTTAATGATTGTAATACCGCTCAGCCCATTCCCTTACATTTCGTGAAAAGCTACATTTCTGGAAAAGAGCGTCATTACAAAAGTCTTGGGCACAACCCCGAATTTTAACTTTCCATCCCGTTAACCCTGCCCAATGCTCTGGAGATGAACACTACATTCCTAGTTCAAAATCGTGGTTAAGTCCACATATTAGAACTAGACCTAAATTCTAGTATATAAAATTGAGGCAAATTTTCAGAAATCCCTTTATTTAAAGCATACACTAGACAAGAATCTTTCTTTCACTCCTTCAACTTTGTTTGCAGGTACAACATAGGTACAACAAACTCTCATTTTTAAGCGTAAATCATACTTCTGAGTCTAGTTCATAATGTGTAAATAATTGATAATCAATTAATTTAATATCAACTGGCTACAATTACTAGACTTAGGATCTAGTGCCGCAAGGTGTGAGAGTTCGAGTCTCTCCGCCTTTAGGACAAGAAAGCTTCTCAGCAATGAGGGGCTTTTTTTTATGCCGGTTATCGGTGGGTTTGTAAGATAGAAAGGAGAGGCGAGAAGTTTATCCCGAGCGAAGCCTCGGGGAGTCTCTCCGCCTGTAGGACAAGAAAGCTTCTCAGCAATGAGGTTTTTTTTTATGCCCGTTATCGGTGGGTTTGTAAGATAGAAAGGAGAGGCGAGAAGTTTATGCCGAGCGAAGCCTCGGGGAGTCTCTCCGCCTGGAGGACAAGGGAAACCTCGACCGAAGCGTCAGGGTTTTTTGTTTCCGGGGAATACATTTTACAATTTTTACTGCTTTTTTTAAAGCAACCCCTATTTTGGATTAATGTATGCTCAATTAAATGGAGTGTATTGGGCATTATATTTTTAGTAAAAGAAAAACTCATTGATTACAATGAGCTTAAAAGTTCTTTTCAAGGGGCAGATTAACCACAGCTGTCGGGTTAAGGAATGGCTGGTGCTGATAAAAAGCTTAAATGACGTAATTATAACCCTGTCCAGTATTCAATTTAAAAGTTGGCTATCAAGGTTGCTGGTTCCATATCGTTATCTGTAATATCACTTTTTCGAATAAATGAGATTTCTGTTTTCTCAATGTATATTTGAAAATTCACGTTCAACCTCAAGGCTTTTTCAATTTTTCCTGGAGAGACCTTGAAAGAGCTAAATCTTTTTTAAACCTTCCTTAAAGAATTAAGAAATTTCGATTTATAGAGGCATTCATTAAATGAAACCAAACGCTTTTCCAATGTTGATTTAGCGGCTAGTATCGAAAGGGTTTACGAGGATGTGAGGTCAATATTCGCATAAAATACCCGCGCTTTAAACTCTTGTAATACTCTGATTAAACGATTACGGACTAATACTATAACTGTTTACTTAACTTATTTATTTCGTTTTCCTCTTAGCCTAGTTTGTCGGTATTGAGTATTGTTATTTCGAAAACAGGAACAGGCTCGAAGCATGTTTGAAAGAGTAACTTGTATTTCCTGAAAAGAAAGTTTAAGAATTTAGCTAATAGCTTTTGTTTTGGAAGGAAGAGTCAGCATTCCTACTGCCCCTTCTTTTGTTATACGAAGACTCTGTCACAAAACCTTTTTCTTGAATTCACTAGGCGAGAGACCCGTTTTTTCCTTGAAAAAGGTACTAAAGTGTTGAGGATAACTAAAGCCTAACTGATACGCTATTTCCGATATACGATATTCTCCCTTGGAGATTAACTGTTTAGCTTCTTCAATAATATGGTTGTGAATGTGGCCTTGTGTACTTAACCCTGTTAGGGTGCGCAACATATCACTTAGGTAGTTTGGCGAGATGTTCATCATTTGGGCAAGAGATACGACAGTAGGTGTACTCTCAGAATCGCCGTCCTTAAAAGAACCTCTTAGTACTTTTTTAAATCTATCCACAAAATGACTGTCATAGTCGTTACGTGTAATAAATTGCCTTTTGTAATATCTTTCGGCATATAGAAACAGGACATTAAGTATTCCACTTAGCAGTAATGAGCTGGTCTTGTCTATTGGAGCCTTGTATTCTTTGTTTAACCTCTCTAAAAGTTCTGAAATTTCGGTTTCCTCTCTTTCCGATAAATGCAACGACTCGTTTACCTCGTAATCGAAAAAGCGAAACTTTTCCAGTTCCATATTTTGATTGCTAATATTAAATAGTTCCTTATGGAAAAATAGATACCATCCGCTTGCATTTTCTGCCAGTAAATTATCAAAACTTAACACTTGATGCGGTGCGGTAAAAGATAGAACGCCCTTGGTGAAATCATACTGCCGTCTGCCATATTTCATATACCCTTGAAGGTTTTTTTTGAAGCCGATAGCATAAAAACCATAGGAAAACTGTTGTGGTATGTAGTTGATTTTTTCTAACACGTTTTCAACGCGTTCCATAGCAAATAGTGGCTTTTCCAGCATTGAAAAACCCATATGCTCGTAAAGAGATGCAATTGTGCCGAGATGCGTAATCTTAGACATTTTTTAATTTTTAGAATCGAAACCCTATACCTATACTTGGAATGGGAATAAAGCTGTTTATTGCTATGGGTGAACCGTCAATAACTGCCTCATTTTGGTCCAGGGGTAGTATGCCGATAGCCTCACCAAGAATATAAAAGTTATCTTTTTTAAATGGATACCATAAATATCCTATCCTTGGACTAAGATACCAAAAATCATAACCCTCGACTTCGGAGCCTGTGTCTTGATTCTGCAGTGTCCACGTTTCATAACCCAGAGGAAGACTTACGACCCAACCTTCGTTATCTTTTGAAAGAAAGTAACGCACCGAAATATTGAAACCAATATCCTGTTTTGCTTCCAGATTTATTGCGTTGTCGTCAAAATCGAAAGCCAAATCATTGAAACTATCTGAAATAGTGGAGGCAAAAATATTTCCGCCGATTTGAAAGCGTTCGCTAATGGAATAATGCGCTACAACGGAATAGCCTTCACTAAAAAATTGAAGAGGTTCTAATTCTAAAAATAAACTGCCTTTTTTACTTTTTTCATCTTGAGCAAATACAGTGAAACAGAATAACAATGTGAGTACTGATAAGATAGGTGACCTCATAATTTTTATTTTCAAAATTAGTTGGATATCGAAACGCATATTTACGAGTATCACAGAAAATAGTACGAAAATTACTGAACAGCAACTTTTACAAGCATCCTACTGTGGATATTTGGAGGATATTCAGGGATTTATGTAACTACGAGTGGTATAATAATGGGAATTTTAGGGTCGAAACTTAAATTAAGATTAGTATGAACTCATTTTCAAAGATTACCACTGTTCTTATTGCAATAACGCTACTAAGCTGGAATGTTCCCGAAAACATCTCTGACGCCAATCTTTTGGTAAGTAAAAGCACCGTGGAAAAGAAGCAAAAAAAAGTTTTGATGATATTTTATAACGGCTCTTACAATTTACAGATTTCAGAAAATGATTCTATGGTAGAGTCTTTCACCGGTAATCTAAATTCAGATGATTTAAGCGCGCTTAAAAAACTAATAAAAAAGTCCAGGGTGATACAACTTAAAGATAAGTACGATTGCGAAAATGGTATAAATAGGGATAGTTATACGATGTTGTTTATAGACGATCTAAACTATAAGAGAAATATGCTGATAGGGAACAATTGTACATTGCCTAAAAGGCTACATGAAGTATCGCATTTTTTGGATTCTTTGATGGCGAAGGAGTAGTGCTGTAAAATTGTTTGCAAACTTAATACCCAAAGTACGTATGCTTTTTTCAGGGAAAACGAGTGTAATAAATTTACATTAAGAAAGATCATCAACAAAAATGGAAGATTTTAGAGGCATTGAAAACATGAGTAATCGTATATAAGGACAAACCTAAAAGCCATGTTGCCGTTTTTTCATGAAAAAAGGAAAATACTACTACGCTTTTTTGTCTTCCCGCAATGGGTACAAAGGCAAGCGACAATGCACTATTTGCTATCAAACTTTGTAGAATGGGATTCAACGTCATTACTGCCGATTGGAGGGGAGCAGGAAATTCTTTCATAAGAGCATCAAGAACTACTGATTTTGGATACGAAGCACTTATTCGGGATATAGAAGAATTGATATGATAATGCGCTTAATGGAATCTACAGCCCAACAAATTCAAGTTTTGACCATGAAAACGCGATGAAACTGCTAGCCAAACCAATTTCTGGGCAAAAAACCTGATTACATTATTGGTGTCATATTAAAAAGGATAAAGAAATACGAGCGCTAAAAAAACTGAGTACCCTTAAATTTAATAAAATGAATAGATTGAATTTTTCTTCAAATAACGATTTGGCAAGTTTAGTATTGAGAATATCCGTAGGTAGTATGTTTTTACTTCACGGTGTAGGGAAACCTCTTGTTGTAGGTATGGCAGCGGTAATTTCTGGTTTTATTGCACAAGGCCTTCCAGTATGGACCGCTTACTGCTCTGTGGTGGTTGAAATAGTGGGTGGTATTATGTTATTGCTAGGTCTTTATTCGCGAGTGGCTTCATTACTGCTTATTCCGGTAAGTTTGGGTATTTTGGTATACCATTTACCCTTCGGTTGGGTATTCCATAATACAGGCGGTGGATGGGAATATCCTCAATTAATACTTATTTCGTTGATAGTGATATTTTTGCTGGGCACTGGTAGCTACGGAATTAAAAAATCATTGTAAACCAGATAGGAAACAGCACTGCTAAAATGATTGTCTTTTTTGAATAAGAAAATATTGAAGAAAAAGAGCCTTTGAAAAAGACTTAGATTTTCTGATAACCAAACACTTAGGTAGTGGTGTTTTAGGCTACCTATTTACGGAGCGTTACCAAAGAATTTGGAGCAGTTTTCTTAGTCTGATTTGTAGCTGATTTTAAAAAGAGTTGATGAGGAGGCGAGGTCTATATTTAAATAAGTTACCAATATATTGCGATGTAAATGACATAGTCCTCCGTTCAATATCCTGACGGATGACGAATTTGATTAATTTTTTGATGCACACAACTTCATCAGTTCAAGAAAAAAGAGCAGCTGCTTCACCAAGGGCTGTTCGCAAGGAATCTAAAAAGTAGGAGGTACCATATTACAAAGCGCTATTTCAACAATGGGAAATTACAAAAAACCTTTCTCAAATCGTTCGTAATGACAGGTATACCCGTTCGGGTTGCGAACCAAATAATCTTGGTGCTCCGGTTCCGCGGGCCAAAATTGTGAAAAGGTTTCCAAAGTGGTTACGATTGGATTCCCCCACCTATTGGAAGCATCCACGATTTTGATCACTTCTTCCGCGATGCTCTTTTCTTCTTCGTTTTGATAAAATATTGCGGAACGGTAGCTAGAACCCCTGTCATTCCCCTGTTGGTCAATAGTGGTGGGATTATGAATCCTGAAGAAATAATCCAAAATGTGTTTAAAAGAGGTTGCTTCAGCATCGTAGGTCAATTCAATGCCTTCCGCGTGACCCGGGTGGTTTGCATAGGTGGGCTGATCGTTGACGCCTCCTAAATATCCTACTTCCGTATCCAAAATACCGGGTTGTCTCCTAAAAAGATCTTCCATTCCCCAAAAGCAGCCCCCTGCGATAAATGCTTTTTTTATAACGCCCATATGCGATTTTTTTTATGAGTTTGATTTTTGTGCACTGCAAAGATACGACGGGAAAGGCGGTGTTGAACTGTACTTCCTTCCCGATGGATTGGAGATTGTTCCTGTGTCGTCCGTTGGTCTTAGGCCTACTGCCAAGCAACTGTTTATTTCAAAACCCCATTTGTCAAGTTGCGGAAAATATAGTATTTTTAAATGTTACTATAAGGTAACATATTAAAATTGACACGCTATGATCAGAGAAAGCGACCGCCTGGCGCAAACCAATAACTCGATTGATGAGAACAGCATTTGGAAGGCGCTGGCAGATGCCAATCGCAGAAAAATTTTGGATATCATTCGTGAGTCTCCCATGACCACCGGGGAGATTGTCGAAGAATTCAGCGAAATAGGAAGGTGCGCAGTAATGAAACACCTAAAAGTTTTGGAAGGTGCTTCTTTGGTGCTGGCGAACAAAAATGGGCGGTTTAAAAAGAACCATATCAATGCGGTGCCCTTACAGGCTATTTACGAAAGGTGGGTAAAGAAATATGAGGCGCAATGGGCATCAAACCTATTGCAATTAAAAGAATTTGCGGAATATGAATCAAAAAGCAATCATTATATACACTCAATTATGAACGATCAAGCAAACACGATTACCATTCAACTGGAAATTCCGATAGAAGCCAACATCAACCTTGTTTGGAAATGCCTTCTAGAAGAAGCAGGGGTTTGGTGGCGCAAAGATTTTTATACCAGTGCCAAGACCCAAAATTTTATAATAGAACCCTTTGTGGGCGGGAGAATGTACGAGGACTACGGTGACGGCAACGGACTGTTATGGGCAAATGTAATGGTGTTGGACGCCCCCAACAATGTGGAGTTGAAAGGCCATCTTTCGCCCAGTTTTGGAGGCCCCGCCATGACCTTTATGAAATTGGCGCTGGAAGAAAGGGAAGGGGGTACGACCTTGACCTTGACAGATACCACCTTTGGTAACGTATCGGAGAACAGCAAAGACCAATTAACTGCCGGTTGGAAAATGCTCTATGAAGACACTTTTAAGAAATATGTAGAATCCAAAAAATAGGATTCTCGGTGGCGCGATGGGCTTTTCCGGGTTTGAGACACCAATTTCTTGCAACATGTGGTTCAATTGTTTTCAAAAACAACATTGGGCAGCTATCACGGTTCCCTCGCTTTTTATGCGTAGCTTTAGAAAAGCTGAGACCTACGATAAAACGGCCTAAAAAGGCCACAGCACATTTGCAAAACGTTCCCTTTTATCCAATAAAAAGAAATCATGGGAGAGAAATTAAATTTAGGCGTATACCGAAGGTTAGATGAACGTTTTTTAGAATTGAGCGCCGCCGAAGACGCGAAAATGGCATTGGATCTTCATAACAAAAGAAAATTTGCATTAGAAGACGTTTTAGAGGATAAGGCGGTTCTGAGCGTTGCAGATTGGGGCGAAACAAAAGATGAAAATCCGCATGAGTTTGTTGAAATAGCGTTGGGAGTGGTTGGGACCACCGTTTTTAAGTATGCAATTGTTCCCGGATTAAAATTCGTTGGTGAAAAACTGGCTGAAAAGCTAGTGGATGAAACGATCGCTGAGTCGGTAAAGTGGCTTATTTCAAAACTACGAACCAAACAAGAATCAAAAGAGATTTTAAACTTTCAACTAAAATTACCTGATGGCACACAGATTTCTGTAGACCCGCCAGATAGGAATGCTTCGATTACGATTCAATTTAAAGCGGGTACCGTAGCATCTATACAGTATGATACTGCAAAAGAATAGGCGTTTTTTTAACGCATTGAAGCGATCAAATACCCATACCCTTACGGTATTTCTTTCCATGATTTTAACGGAAAACCACAATTAAAAACTTCAGATTTTTCTGGACTTTACGAAACCTCTTTTTCTTCCCTACTGCCTTTGACCGTTCTTATAAAATCATATAGCGCCATGGTATATAGGGTGATATAGTGAATACCTAATATTCATTTGTTATCTGCAACCCTAAAAAAACATTGCCGACGCTTCGTAAAATTAATAGAGGTGTCTTCCAATGCATTATACAAAGCACACCACCACATGTAGTTTTATCCAACCTCCTTTGGTGAACAACTGTCAAATGAGCTTATTTTCAGACATCTAAAAAATAATTCGAATAATCCCGACCGTTTTGGTTTGCTCAAAAGTCTAAAGAGTATAAACCATTAAATAAAAAGGATTATGAAATTACAAAACAAAGTGGCGGCTATATTTGCAGCCAATGGAGCAATCGCTCGAGAAGTGGCCATCGAAATGGCAAAGGAAGGTGCAATCGTTTATGTTTCGGGTCGGAACTTGGATGAGGTGAAATCACTTTCGGCGCAAATACTTGCGAATGGCAATTTTGCAAAACCGTTTAAGGTAGATGCCACCAACGAAAACGAGATTGACAACTTCCTAAATCAAATTGTGGAAGAAGAAGGAAAACTGGACATTGTTTTCAACGGTATCGGAATTCGTGCTAAAGACGGCGGTTATGGACAACCATCCACACTAATACCTTTCGAGACTTTTATGAAACCCATTCAAGTTCATTTAGGCTCCCAATTTCTTACCTCACGAATTGCTGCAAAATACATGCAACAAACGGAATCCAAAGGCACAATTTTATTGTTGACCGCAAGCCTTTCGAGAATTAAATCCCCATTTATGTCAGGAATTACAGCAGCTTGCACAGGAATTGAAGGACTCACAAGAACATTTGCAACAGAATTCGGTATGTCTGGTATCAAGGTTATTTGTATCAATCCTACAGCAATGCCAGAAACAAGAACAATCATAGAAACAACAATTGAAAATGCAAAAACGATTGGTATTCCGGTAGAAGTTATGGCAGAACAAATGTCAAATGGTGGACTTTTAAAGAAGTCATTGACCACAACAGATACAGGGAAAGTAGCTGCTTTTTTAGTTTCGGACGCAGGAGCTGCATTGAACAGTCATATCGTGGATGTGGATTTTGGTACTGCAAGTGTAATTTAAAAACGAGTGATGATGAAATGAGCCTTATCAATTGGATTGATACTTATTGAAATGATTTTTGGCGAATTACATATAACAATTGAATAATAAATAAAACATATGAAATCAATATTAAACTTAGGGAAATGGTTGTTCATCTTACCATTCGCAGTTTTCGGGTTCTTACATTTTGGACCAACAGAATTCACGATAGATTATATTCCAGATTATTTACCGTTTAAGGTTTTTTGGATTTACTTTTCAGGTACTTGCCTCGTTGCGTTCGCGGCTTCTGCTGCTTTCAAGAAATTGGATAAATTAGCATCTGTATTGTTGGCCTTGGAACTTATGCTCTTCGTAGTGATAATCCATATACCAAAAGCAATGGAAGGCGACTTTGTTCAATTTATCGGAATATTTCGAGATACAGCAATGACTGGAGCAGCATTGATGTATGCAAAATATGTGGCAACAGACCAACGCTTTGTAAAATAGCAAGATTATGGAATCAGATAATAACAACTTAAAAAAAGCTTTGGAAGGCGACATAAAAGCCTTCCAAAGCTTATTTGCGGAATTTCAACCACAATTAAAATCATATTTATATCGTTTGCTTACCGACCGAAACGATACAGATGATTTAACACATGATACGTTTGTAAAGGCATTCGATAAAATCTCGACTTTTAAAGGCAATTCGGCATTTAAAACGTGGGTTTTTCAAATCGCCACAAATCTTGCGTACGATTTTTTGAAAAAGAAAAAAAGATGGTTGCCCAATGCTCAAGACCAAGCAAAATCGTTGGCTATGTCAACAGAATACATTCAACAGCTTTTTGTAATGACCAATCATACTTCCAATCGAGGTCGGTATGAAGTAAAAGAGCATATTGATTTTTGCTTCACCTGTATTTCTAAAACATTGACATTAGAAGAACAGATTGCCATGATCCTTAAAGATATTTATTCCTTTTCAAGAACCGAAATAGCAGATATTTTGGGTAAAACAGAAGGCGTAGTTAAGCATTTGCTATTCAATGGAAGAAAGACAATGATTGAAATTTTTGATAATCGTTGTGCCTTGATCAACAAAAACGGTGCTTGTCATCAATGTACGGAATTGGCCGGTATCTACAATCCAAAACAGACCCAACAAGAGGAATTGATGAAGATTAAAATGATCAAGTCTTCAGAAAAAGAACCAAAAGAAAAGCTATACCAGTTACGAGCTGATTTGGTAGCGGCAATTGACCCTTTAAATAGTAAAGGAGCAGATATGCAAGACATTATAATGCAATGCACAAGATTGGCAATTGACGAAATAGAAACCATTCAAAATTAAAAAAATGTTACAAAATAAAACACTTGCTTTTTTAACCAAGCTAAAAAAGCATAATACAACCGAATGGTTCAAAGACAACCAAACGGATTATAAAAATTCAAGGGTAGATTTTGAGAGTTTTGTCTCGCAAATCATCAAAGGGCTTTCATCATTGGACAACAACATTGAAAAACAGGATTTACAAGCCAAAAAATGTATCAAACGGATAAACAGAGACATTCGGTTTTCAAATGATAAGTCTCCTTATAAAACCAACTACTTTGCAAATTTTAATCCATATGGGCATAAATCGGAACACGCAAGTTATTATGTGCATTTAGAACCGAATAATTCCTTTGTTGGTGGAGGCGTTTATATGCCACAAACACCAATTTTAAACAAGTTCAGAAAAGAAATAGAACACTATTTTAAAGAATGGGAAACGCTGATGAACCAAAAGTCCTTTAAGATAACATTCCCAAACGGAATTGAATCGCCATCTGAATTAAAAACCGTCCCAAAAGGATTTGATAAAGAAAGTCCTGCGATAGAATACTTGCGAATGAAAGGATTCTACACAATGCGGAAATTAACGGATGAAGAAATGACGTCTGAAAATATAGTTTCAGAAATTATTAAATACTTTGGAGAAGTAAAACCAGTAATCGGGTTTTTAAATCGAGCATTATAATTGCCAAGGTTAAAAGCCGAACCGAAAAACATAGCGAAAAAAGGCAGCGGCTATCAAGGTATAAAAAAACATAGGGAGTTTATATTAAACTAAAAGGTCTGTGAATATTAATAAGGTCCGCTAAATATAAAATATGGCATTCATGAGAAAAAAGATAAAAGGAAAACATTGGTATTTAGCTAAGTAATAATTCGAAACGAAAGTGCCTATTACCTACCCTACGTTTCTAATACGGGCCGTGGGCAATAATTGGGTACGTTAAAGGCACATAGTTTACACTTTTTCAAGTTATAATTTGTGGTAAAAATCAAATTATCATGCCTTGGAAAACAACAACGACTATGGAACAAAAAATTGAATTGATTGCTACAAATATGAAGACCCAACAGCCTGGATTCTCTAGGTATGACCGGTACCTAAATACGGGAGGAGGCTAGTTAGCGTCTTTTTGCAGGCTATGCTCTATGCCTAGATTGTTGGCAACAATATTACCGAAATTTGGATTTGATTCGATTTTGGTGTAAACTAGTATCAAAATATATTCCTTATGGCGAGACAGAGCATATCTTTCACGCGACCAAATGATGAATGGTTAAAAACGCAAGTTGATAATCAAGAATACTCAAGTAAAAGCGAACTTGTTAATGACTTAATTCGTCAAGCTAGAAATCAACAAATTGAAATTGACTGGATTAAGGCCAAATTGGAAAAGTCCGAAAATAGGGGATTTACCAATGATAGTAAGGAACAGATCTTAGCACAATCCAGGTCTAAGCTTAATGACTAAGTATAGGTTAAGTAAGGATGTAAAAGATGACCTGATACGCATTCATCGTTACGGAATCAAAAAAACTGGAGTGCAGCAAGCGGACATATATTTCGAAACGTTTTTCGAATATTTTGACATTATAACCAAAAGACCTTATTCATTTGAATCTGTGGAATACATTCAGAAAGGGTATCGGAGATGTGTTTGCGGTTTTGACAGCATTTACTACAAAATCTATAATGATACGGTGGACATCAGGGCGATTATAGGAAAACGGGATTTGAAAAACATACTCTAAACTGTACGTAAAAAATGCTGTTACCAACAAAATCTCCTTTAAACAATAAGGGCTTAGCTACTTAAGTTATAAACCCTGAATATCAACGGACACCACCAAATCTTTTGGATTTGGCATTAAATTAAAAAGGAGAAACAAAGCAAAAAAATTTCACTTTGTGCGCACACGTAAACGCAACGTTTCCGGCCTCCGCACAGCACTTAGCCCAACTGTTATGTATTTGAATATAGAATCATACTTCGTTCATACCATGGAGAATTCAATACGCCTATTCGAAATTCAGAATAAAAGCTGTTAACAGCCTGTATGACAATTAATTTTACAGATTTTATCACTAAATAAAGAGAAAAAATGTATCGCTTAAAATAACTTAAAATCAATCTTGAAAATTCAAACAATAAGAAAAATGAACAATGAAGCCCAACATTCAAATGACATAGGCCATGATGAATTGATTTCAAAAGCTGAAAATAATTCAGCCAAGGACTTGTATGATACAAAAAAGGAACCGAGAAAATCAATGGGAGTCTATTTGAAAAATCAAAATAGACTCATAATGAATTCAATTGCAATCGCAGATAAAAAAGCAGCAATTTTGATTCGAATAAATACGGCGATAATTTCTGCTTTAATAGTATTTGAAAGCTACTTTGAAGGAAATACATCTTTTAATAATCAGATAATTCCAATACTAATTATCGGTCTATCAATTTCATTGATTTTTGCCATTCTTGCAGCAAAACCTTTCAGCTATATTATGTATAAAGTATTTAATAAAATCATCAAAAAGAAATATCCGAATTTAGAAGAAAATAACTTCATGATATTTGAAGTGCCGGAATTTGAGAAATACGAATTATCAATGCAAAAGGTTTTAAAGAGTCAAAACTTACAAATAGGGAACCTTACTAGGTTTAATTATTTTATGAGCAAAAGTATATCAAGGAATTATTTACAACTAGAAATAGCTTACACTGCGTTTTTAATTACATTCATAATTGTTGCTGTTTTCTATATAAGTTCAAACTACTTTTAGCAATTTGGATAAAGAGCGTCGGTTTTATGTACTTACCAAAACACGGATGCCGGCGATTCACGGAAAATTTTTTAATGGACAATGAGAAAGAATGCAAGACCTTTCTGATGACCAGGGAAAGGAGGGACCAAATTATAGCGTATTATATGAACGCTATCCTGAAAGTAAAATAGGATATTTTTTAGTCCGTTCCCGGCCATTCTTATTCTTCAACATTTTATCGCATACCTATTGGTCACTATGAGATACTAATTTGGTATACTGTGGTATGCCATTGTCATTTAGGGAGTCTTTTATGCAAAGAGCATGCTTTACGTTTAGTTCCCTGTTCGTAACTCGAACAATGATTTCCCTTCTATTTCCATGAAATCAAACTCCTTCATGGTATATTCGGTTTTCAATGTCTTTTTAAATTCGGAGAAAGGTATCTTGTCAAAGTCCGTTGCGAAAAGTCGCATAATGTTCTGTAAAGATTCGGGATGCTCTTCCCATAAATGGACCCTACCTTGGTGTGCTACATTTTTCAATTTGATGACGTGCGCATTTTTGAAAAAGGGCAAAACATAGGTCGCATTATGAAAGGGTGTATTCACGTCCATATTTGCTTGGAGAATGACCATGGGAATTTCATTCGGCTTAATTTTCCGCATTTCATCACCAATATCTGGCGTCATCATAACCTCTTTTAAGGCATCATAAGCCATGGTGGTAGGACGCATCCATTGTAGTTCTTCTCTGCTATTTATCAGTTTAAGTCGGTCTTCTGAAATTCCGATACTCACATCGATCAGGCTATTGAGCATCCCGACTGTGGCATTTCCACCACGACGTTCTTTGGCCCATAAACCCAGAAGGCTATAATCACCATTGTACAGTTCGGTAATGTATTTTGGCCATGCTTCGGTAGGCCCGTAAGGGTATCTTAAATTCCTTTTAAAATCGTTGGCGCCTATCAGAACGGAATCAGCATCTATCGTTACCCAAACAGGCTGCTTTTCTAAGCGCTTTACGATTTCTTTTACCGCATTTAGCAAGCCTATTTTTGGGAGTTTGCCTTTTAATTTCTCTGATTTTTCGGCTTCGGCCTCTATATTTTTAAACACAGTCCATATGTCTTTGGGATCATCGTAGGAATGGCTCAAGGGCTCTATGTCATATACCAAGGCCCTGTCTACTTTTTCAGGATATCTGCTGATATACCCTAAAGCCCATTGGGCGCCAAAACTGCCTACCATGAAGGCTACTTTGTCATACTCGTAATAGGTGCGGATCGATTCAATATCATCTACCAAATTGCTAAAGTCATACCCTCTTAGGTCAACACCGATCTCTTCGAAATAGTTCGCATAGGCAAGAAACCCTTTTTTGATATTTTTTTTCCATTGTTCAGGATCGGAAACTTCCTTTGGGTCGCCTACCTTGAATTTATAGGTGAAGTCTGCTATGGGTGCCCCGGGGATATGGTGGTTCCCTCTTTGGTTAATGATCAGTACATCGCGGTCTTCATTAAGTATAGAAACTTGTTGTCCAAAATAAACCCCATGCTTGCCGCCATATTTTGCACCGAACATGTCGATAAAAAAACTACCAGGAGGTCCGCCGGGTAAATAGAGTACAGGAGGCAATCCCATATCTTTTTTCGCTTTTACCCTAAAAAATTGAATCCCTATTTTTCGGGAATTTTCGGCCAACCTATTTTCGGGCAAAAAGATGAGGTTGTCCGTTCCCTTAAAATGCACGGAATCATCTTTGTATTCAAAATCATTTGTTACTACAATGGGCCCTGCATCCGGGCTCGTCTGTGCGGATAGGTGTAGGGATGCTAAAAAAGTGAATGGGATGAACCATTTTACGATTGTTTTCATAATGGATGTTGTTTCTGTTATAATAGATTCAAAAAGTATCTTTATATCAAGATACTTTGCAAATGTATATAAAAATATCTTCACATCAAGATATATTTTTCATATTTTTGAGAAAAGTTGTTTCATATGGTAAAAAAAGATATCATTGATATGTTGGTAGAAGATTGGGGAAAAGAGCGTTCAGACCTTGATACCACTGCTATGCATGTGGTAGGGCGTGTGTTGAAACTGGGGAAATTATTTGAAAAACGCGCAGGCATTGCTTTAAAAGAATCGGACTTGTATTACACCGATTTTGATGTTTTAGCGACCTTGAGACGCTCTGGGGAACCCTATCAGTTGACCCCAAAAGAGCTAATGGAATCGGTATTGATTACTTCTGGTGCCATGACATCACTGTTGGATAGGCTCACAAAATTGAAGTTGATTCGTCGTGAAACGGACGAGAAGGACAGAAGGGTTAAAAGAGCCATACTCAGTCAGGAAGGTATAGAGCTTATCGACAAAGCGATTGAGATTCGATTTGCCGAAGCAACAGATTCCATTGCATGTTTAACGGCAAAGGAAAAAACAACCTTGGGGGATTTGTTGCGGAAATTGGTTCTCAGTAGTTAGGCGCAAGTGTCTTTTTTCAATGGCATAAAGACACCTGCGATTGCGTGCCGGTCCCTTACAAGACGAATAGGTATGGGTACATAAACCCATTTAATTCATCGCAATTGGTTCTTACAAGGCCTTTGTTACCGTGAAGTTGCTGCCCACGGTTGCTGTTAACTAAACTTTCTCTTTAACCAACTACTTCCCGTTTTGTTGCAGAGTGCATCGGGATAAGATCTTAGAGTTCTTAGAATTGATGATGGTAAGAATATCGACCTCGATATTGGTGGCTATGCTGTTCTAGAAAATAAGTAGTATAATTTCAACAAACATCCTTGGAATAGGTATGTGCCTCTTTTCATGACTTTACAATTGATTTTACGGAAGCTCTAGGAATCAAGGTTGGCTTTAAGCGACTGCTGGTCACTTTTTTGTTTTCTAAAAGTTCAAACAAGGTTTCAACCGCAGCGATACCGATTTCCTCCATGGGCTGTTTAATGGAGGAAAGGGGCGGGGATAACAATTCAAAATAAGGTTGCTCATCAAAGGAAAGCAATGAGATATTTTCCGGAATGTGCAATCCTGCTTCATTTATAGCTTTCATTACGCCAATAGCAATTTGATTGTTAAGGGCAAATATGGCCGTTGGGACTTCGGCTGCTTGTAAAAGGGATTTGGCAGATTCATAGCCGTTTTCAACACTGTAATCGTTTCCTAAAATAAAGGTTTGCGCTGTGTCGACCTTATGGTCCGCCAGGGCTTTTTGAAAACCTTTGATACGATTTTTATTGGCAGAAGTATGAACAAGTCCTTGAATACAGGCGATGCGATGATGTCCTTGCGAAATTAGAAAAGAAGTGGCATCATAACTGCCAGCATAATTGTCGGTAGTGATATAGGGAATTTCTTTGTGCTCAAAATAACGGTCGATCAAGACCATGGGAATGTTATTGGTTTTTTCCAAATGAGCCCATTTTTCACCTACTGGTGCAACCAATAGGCCGTCTACTTTACGACCTAATAGTAAAGTAATGGATTCTTCTTCAATGGTAGTTTCATCTTTGGTGTCGCATAGCAAGACCATTTTGTCCCTTTTTCGAAGGGCTACCTCAATAGTTCTTGCAAGGTTGGCAAAGAAAGGGTTGCTAATGTCCGGGATGATAAGCCCTATGGTATTGGTTTTTTGTAGTCGCAGGTTACGCGCTATTTGGTTGGGCGCAAACTGATGTGCCTTTGCCAAATCTTTTACCCTTTGCGCTGTTTTTTCGCTTATCCGATATTTTTTTTCTTGCCCGGTAAGCACACGCGAAACCGTGGTCGTTGACATATTCAATTGGTTGGCAAGTTCTTTAATCGTCATGGCTCGTAGCGTGTTTTCTATTGTTCGATTACAAAATAATGGGGGAACTTTTGAGGTTAAAGACTATTTTATCTTATTGCGCAATCGATTGTTTAATAGTATAAAAATAATTTCGAATACTAAAATGAAACAACAAAAGATTGTCTGGTCGGCCGTGTTCATACCGACAAAAGATGAATAAAAAGGAACCTGACTCGTGTTTTTAGGCTCCTTTTTTTTAAAGTTGGCGAATATACGCTTCGATTATTTGTCTTTTAAGCCGCCAATCTAAAAATCGACTACAATCCCTAAACTTGGGATGATTTGACCGCTTTCGGTTTCTATCGCAGCGAGACTTCGAGGCTGCTGCAGCTGCCCGCTCGCATCTCTCGCAAGGCCGAACTGTGTAGGTTGTGGGGTTTCTTGGAACAGCACATTTTGGGCTTCCGCAAATAGGTTCAAAGAGAACTTTTCAAAATTCCATTTTTTATCGATTCGAAGATCGAGTTGACTAAAGATATCCAACTTTTCATCCCCTAACCTGCTATAGTCTAGCACCACTTCCGGATAGTTCACCAAAGTAGCTTCCTGGTCGGTAGGAACGAAGGGGGTATTCCCTGCAAATCGGTAGCGGGCACTTACTTCCCAGTTTCGGGCCAGTTTATAACCTCCGGTAAACGAAACCAGATGCCGGCTATCCCAAACAGAGGGGAGGTATTCATCCCTGTCGAAACCTGTAAATTCGCTGTAAAACCAGGTATAGGCAAAAATACCGTAAAAATTATTGCTCAGTTTCTGTTGAAATTGAAGTTCGGCACCGTAACTACGTCCTTGGCCTACCGAAGCAATAGCTTCGCTTCCCAATATTTCAAAATCTGCTCCTTTGTTGGCCAAGGAAACCCCGTCTCTTACCGACACGGGATAATCATCATATTTTTTATAAAACCCCTCTAGTGATATGTTCGATGAAGGCCCGAAATAATGTTGCAATCCAATAACATAATGATCGCTAACCGTGTAGTCGGTATCTTGGTTGATCAACTGATCATCGTTATTTCTAAAACCTAGTATGGTGTATGGGGGCAATTTATAGTACCGGCCCAAAGAGGCATTTACTTTCCAATCTTTTTTGAATTCGTAGGATGCCGACATTCTTGGCGAAAAAGTGGAAAGTAGATTGTCTTCTTTGGTAAACGAATCATCATCCATTCGAAAGCCAAAGGAAAGGTCTAATTTATTGTCTAGGAAAGAACGGGTGGCATTGGCGAACAAGCCATACTTTACAAAGTCGATCTCGGTTGCGAAAGCAAGATTATTACGTTGGTCTGTCGTCGTGTTTTCGTAAAGGGCGTATTGGGTGTTGAAGCCGCCTTTAACTTTCCAGTCTCCGTAAAATTTGGTGATTTCATACCGTAATTTTGTTTCACTTTCTAGCGCGTCGTTATTGAAAAGTACATCCGTTTGGTTCTCAGGGTCTGCATAGCGGGTGAACTCATTTTTCAAAGAGTTGTTACTAACAGTGGTTTGCATAAAGCCCGAACCGTCCTTGAAGCGATTTTTCCAAGTGAGACCAATGGCGTTGGTGCGTTGATTAATAAAGGGTGCTTGTTCTAGTTGCGCTTGTTGCTCCGCGTCAAAATCATCGGGTGCCTCTACCGAAAAGTCGTCAATAGATCCAATACCAATAAGACTTAGCTCATTGTAGGAATCTAATTTGTGGTTTACTTTGTATTGATAGTCCCAGTAGTTGGGTCTAAACGGTAACCCGATCGCTTCAAATAAAAACTGAAGGTAACTTCGTCTTATAGAGGCTAAAAATGTGGTATTGGAGGTTTCATTTTTACCTTTGAACAAAGGGGCTTCCAATGTCAATGCCGCCTCGCTTGCGCTTACCCTAAAATTACCGGCAAAATTCCTGTTATTTCCATTTCGTTGCTTAAACTGTAACACGCCCGATAGCGGATTATCGTACTGTGCTCCAAAAGCAGAGGTAGATAAGGTTACGTCACTTATGAACGATACATTGATCAAGCCAACCGGGCCACCGGCACTTCCTTGTGTACTAAAATGGTTGATGTTGGGAACTTCCATACCATCCAAGTAATACACGGTTTCGTTGGGTGCCCCGCCCCTGATGATTAAGTCGTTTCGAAACCCGCCTATAGATGGTGATACCCCCGGAAGCGTCTGGGCAACTTGTACCACATCGTTATTGCTGCCGGGATAGGTAGCGATTTCTACCGCTGATAGCGTTTGGGTGGAAAGAGGAGTCTCCCGTGGCCGACTTATTTTATTCGCATTCGTGACGACTACTTCCTCCAAGGCTTCAGTGGCTTCTTTTAAAGTGAAGTCGTACGCCTGATTGCCCTTTGACTTAACGATAATGTTGTACTGTGTTTGCGTTTCGAAACCGAGGTAGCTAACGATGAGGTTGTAAGAGTTTGGTTCGATTTCGGTAATGCGAAAATTACCGTCAAAATCGGTCTGGGCGCCTTTCGTGGTATTCTCCAACAGTACAGAGGCACCCAATATGGGAGTGCCGGTCTCATCAACGACCGTTCCTGACAGTTCACCAAAAACTTGTGCTTCGACGAATACCGAAAACAAAACAAAGCAACTTAAAAGAATTCTTTTCATACCATTCATTTTTATAAAGGTTGGATATAGCACCTATGAGGTCCTTTTTTTATAATATTTTGCAAAGAAAGTATTATATAATACTTTTACAATACTAATTGGTGTTAAAAAATACATAATATGCAGATTGAGAAAGCAATCCAGCTCCTAGTGGATGAGGCCGTGAAGTACCATACTGTTAATGATAAAGGGGAGTTTGATCTTAAATCTTTTTTAGGGAACTTGCAAAAGAAGTATGATACCACACTAAATAAGGAGGGTTTGCTCACACATGAAGGGCATACGACAGACCAGCAAATCATAACCCATTTGGGAAGACTTGGAAGATATGCGCACGTATACTTAAAGAATGCTTTGGAAAAAACAATGTTTACGACGGATATGGATTTTGCCTTTACCGCCATACTCCATCAATACGGTCCCTTGGGGAAAACTGATTTAATAAAAATGATGGTTTATGAAAAATCGTCTGGAATGGAGATTATAAAGCGACTCATAAAGAATGGGATTTTTGAACAAACCGCCAACCCTAAGGATAAAAGAAGCAAGTTGGTAAACGTGACGGAAAAGGGAGCAAGAGAAGTCGTTGCCGCATACCAAGTTGCAGATATTGCGCCAAAGGTGGTAAGTCTACCGCTTAGCGATACAGAGAAAGATACCCTATTACAGTTACTATTGAAGATGGATGATTTTCACAATGCCCATTTCTTAAAAGGAGAGGACGACCCCTATAAAATTTTGGCTTCGACCGAATAAAACCCGAACAGGAATTAATTTGGTTCCCGTTTCGGCGAATCCAAAAATGGTTCTAAAGATTCAACCACTGCTTGAATTCCGAAGCACGGTTTTTACTTATAATGATATCAAGTTCTGAATTGGGGTTGATCAAAATCTTCAGTTGGTTGTTTCCGTACTTCACTATTTTTTCAATGGAAGAAATTGCAATGATAAACTGCCTGTTGGCCCTAAAGAAATGCGTCCCGTCAAGATTGGAAATAAGCTCGTCAAGACTGGCATTTGAAGTAGAACGTTTCTCGTCGCTGCAAACTACATAGGTAATAGTGCTTTCAGTATAGATATAGGCTATTTCTTCGGTAGCGACCGGTCTAAGTTCGTTACGGTGATAGGTAAGAATACGCTTTTTGGAAGAATGATCTTCTTCGTTGGTTTCAGTTGCTTGCCCCACTACCTTTTGTTGATAGGCATCTACCGCGCTATTTAGTTTTGCAAGATTAACAACCTCATTGGAAAGTATTACATTCTTTTCCTCCAATTTATTTTCATACGTACTTCCGATCAATCGCACGGTCACCACCGAAGTCACGATCATCACCAGGCCCATAATAATTAAAATAGTATAAAACTTGCTCCTCAGGTCACTTATCTGGGTCATCACCAATGGGGTGTTCACATGTGCGGCAACTATCCAATCAGAATTTGGAACAGGATGCAGATAAACCACTTCCGACTCTTGTGCGGTATCTTCAAAATCCCGTATGCCGCCAATCGCTTCTTTATTCTGTAGTAAACTGTAAAAATCTTTCGAATTTAAATCATCACCTATCGACGAGACAAAAGACTCTTCCGGACTAATACTTTGTCCCACTACCTTAATATCGGGATGGCAAACAATCTTACCGGACCAATTGAACATGGTGACAAAACCGGTAGACTTACTGGTATTCTCAATGCTATTTTGCAACGAGCTGATCGCAGTATCTTTTGAAATCCCACTTTTTAAATGGGCACCAAGTAAGGATGCCACCTCCCGAGCTTCCCTTTTGCTAAACTCTAACTGCGTCTCCAATACTTTATCTACACTGAACTTTACAAAGTAACGGACTGCAACGCTCGAGATGGCCAAAAAGATCAGGGTAATCCCTAAAAAGGTTAAAAGGTACAGGCGGTCTTTTCGCATGGCTGATATTAAGTTGCTAAAGTAGTAATCTTTAAAGATACTGGTTCAATGAAGTTTTCATTTGGATGCAAAATCCAAAGATTCATGAAAATTTCAACCATTTATATTCCCTGTTAAGTCCAAAATTTCCCTTTCACAAAGATTAATAGGGTACGCCACCCGCGATAGTACTTCATTTGAGCTCTTTAAAAAACTAATATCTGAAAATGTAAAAAATGAAAAGAACAAAACTACTTATGATTTTCCTAACCGCTTTTGTTATTTGGAGTTGTACAAATGACAGTGAGGCGGATCTGGTTGAAATTGAACAGGAACAGGGCCCCGATGGCGGGGATACCGATGGGATTACGTACGAGAATACCGTGCGGGCAATTGTTCAGGGCAATTGCGTTGGCTGCCATAACGATCCACCGCGAAACGGAGCACCCTTCGCATTGGTGACATACCAACAGGTAAGTGCCAGGGCTAATAACATACTGAGTGCGATGTCTCGCCAAAATGGTGCGGCAGGAGCAATGCCTCCCGTTGGAAGACTCCCGCAAAACACCATTGATCAAATTCAGGAATGGATCGATAACGGACTACCCGAAAATTAAACTGCATTGATAACTTTTAAAACCGAACGAATGAAAAATAATAGAATTCAATTTGGAGTACTACTGCTGCTGATAAGCGTGTTTACAGCGCACCTCTATGGCCAAAACAAATATGTTGATAAGGCCGGTTACCTAAAATTTGAGGCTTCTGAAAAACTTTTTGAACCCGTAGAAGCGGTTAACAAATCGGTTACCGCGGTCTTGAATACCGATACCGGTGAATTTGCCTCCCTGGCACTAGTGGTTGGTTTTCGTTTTGAAAATTCACTGATGGAAGAACATTTTAATGAAAACTATATAGAATCTGAAACATACCCTAAAGCGATATTCAGAGGTATGCTGATCGATTTTGACCTTTCTAGTTTGTCTGATACACCCGTAGAAATTGCGGTCGATGGGAAATTAGCATTGCATGGAAAAGAAAAGGAGGTCAAAACGATGGTCAGTTTACAAAAATTGAATGGCGCCATTGTCATGAAGGGTGGCTTTACTGTCACCCCTTCAGACTTTGCTATTGAAATACCATCCATCGTGAAAAACAAAATTGCCCGAGAAGTACTTGTATCACTAAACTTTAATCTTAAACCATGAGTAAAACGAATATGAAATACGCCCTGATCAGCCTTACTGTTTTAATAATTCTATCCGGTTTTGTCGTCTATGAAAAAGTATTTAACCCGGAACAACGGGAGATATCCAAGGAGCCTACGGCATTTGAGATTTCGGCCGACGAACTACAATTTCATTTTGCCGATGATCAGGAAACCGCTACACATAAATACATAGATAAGGTGATAGAGACCCATGGTAGGGTCACGGAAATAGGTGCGAAGACCATCGTTCTTGAAGACCGGGTTCAAGTGTATTTTTTGAACGATTTGAAACAGGCGCTCACAATAGGTGAAAACGTAAACGTCAAAGGCAGATGCGTAGGTTTCGATGAACTGCTACTAGCGGTAAAAATAGATCAAGCAACAACCATAAAAACGAACTAAATGCAACTAAAATTATCAATAATCATGTTCTTCTTTACGGTATGCACGGTTCATGCCCAGGAAGATTTACTTTCAGGTTTTGATTCGGTCCCTACCAATACCTTTAAAAGTGCGGCCTTCAAAGGATTGAAAATTGTAAACTTTGAATCTACTAAAATGGTCTCTAAAGGGGAACTATACTTTGTAGTTTCGCATCGGTTTGGTTCCGTTCAGACAGGTATTGAAGACTTTTTCGGTTTGGATCAAGCAGTCACCCGTTTGAATTTCCTGTATGCGATTTCAGACGGAATTAATATCGGTCTTTCTAGAAGCTCGTTTCAAAAGATCTATGAATCCTCTTTGAAACTAAGACTGGTAAGGGAAAAGGCGAACGGCTTTCCTTTTACGATCGTTAGTTCTAACAACATATTGTTGAATACCGCATTGGATGATGACGTCTTGCCAGGCCTGACATTCGAAAATCGATTGGGATATACGGCCCAGTTGTTAATTTCAAAAAGGTTCAATAAGAACTTTTCACTGCAATTGATGCCCACTTTTTTTCATGACAATTTGGTGTCGGTAGACGAACAAGAAAATTCTCAGTATGTAGTGGGGTTCGGAGGAAGACATAAGTTGACCAAAAGATTCTCGCTCAATTTTGACTATGGCTATCATCTGAACAGGGCTTCTAGCTCGCCTTTTAAGAATCCGCTTTCCGTGGGGATCGATATCGAAACCGGAGGGCATGTTTTTCAATTGCATTTCACCAATGCACAACCCATGAATACAAACGGCTTTTTAGGCCAGGGAACCGGTGATTGGGGTAGCGGAGATTTTTTCTTTGGTTTTAACCTTTCTAGAGTTTTCAATTAAAACAATACAAATGAAACATCAAATTGCAAGAATTCAAGTTCAAAACAACTTTTGCCATCAGTGTAAAAGCAGCATACAAACAAAGTTGACCGAAATAAGAGATGTCTCCAATGTTCGGTTGTATCCAGAAGAGTCGTTGGTCGTCTTTAATTTTATGAAAGCCAATGAACTGTCTGACGTACTCAACGCATTAACTGAAATGGGGTATCCTGAAACGGGGGAAAAAGTAAATCAAGATATGCTACTAAAATCAAAAATGTGTTTGTGTTAAGTTAGGTTGTTTAAGTTGGTTTTTTGAGGGCCTTCGGTTCGGAGGCCCTTTTTATCAAAAGAAAGATGTTCGATTTCACAACCTTTTAAAAAATGATTCCCTTTTAAAGCCGAATATTCCCTTTCACACAGGTTTTGTCTTTAAAGACCTTGGTTCAGGAGTTTCTTTGGCATCAGAAATAAATTAATAAATCTAAAATAATAGAAAAAATGAAAAAAGTATTTTTAGTAGTAATGGTCGCTTTCTTTGCAATCAGTTGTAGTTCAGATGATAGTTATGGGAATGACCCACAACCGGTACCCGAGGAGGAGGGAACCGATGATCCGGTAGATGTTCAGAATTCGGTAAGGTTGGCCACCGATGCGACCTTTGGATCGGTACTTACCAATGAAGAAGGGTTTACCTTGTATTTCTTTGCGCCCGATAGTAAAGGAGATTCCAATTGCATTGATGGTTGTCTCGCTGCCTGGCCCGCCTTTAATCCTAGTGGATTAAGCTTTGATGCAGGCCTTAGTGCAAACGATTTTAGTAAAATAACCAGAACCGACGGAGGTGAGCAGCTTACCTTTAAAGGATGGCCCTTATACCTTTTTGCTACCGATACAGAAGCTGGTCAGATCAATGGTGATGGTGCAGGTGGGGTTTGGTTCGTTGCCAAACCAGACTATTCAGTGATGGTCACCAAATCGCAGTTGGTAGGAAGGGATTCAGATGGGAACCTGACAAACCTTAACAGTGCATTCGAGGCAGGTGATGAGGAGACAGAGTATATCACAGATGCAGATGGGAACACCTTATATCACTTTATCAATGATAAAAATGCGACCAATAACTTTACCAACGACGATTTTTCAAACAATGGTGTATGGCCAATTTTTAGTGCTGAAATACAAAATGTACCCAGTATTTTAAATATAGATGATTTTGGGTCTATTACGGTTTTTGGTGAAGCGCAGGCAACGTACAAAGGTTGGCCACTATATACTTTTGGCGGTGATGAGAACAGGGGAGATAATTTTGGAGTTGGATTTCCGGTGGCCGGCGTATGGCCCATTTTAAATCTTGACACCGAAACCGCTCCTGAACCGGAAGATACGGCACCCATCGTGGAAAAAACATTTGTTGTGTCAAATGTTGGGGCGTCGGCATACAAGTTTGAATTTACAAGTGAGGAAAACCCCGATATAGCGTTGACCAGGGGAAAAACATATGAATTTGAAATTGACGCGCCAGGCCACCCTTTTATCATAAAATCGGTGCAGGGAACCGGTACGGGAAATGCATATGATGATGGTGTTACCAATAATGGGGCATCTGCCGGTACCATAAGCTTCACAGTGCCTGCCGATGCACCAGATACGCTGTTTTACAACTGTGAGTTTCATGGGAGTATGACAGGGACCATTACGATCAGCGATTAATTTGTAAATACTATATCGAATAATCCCCAAGTTTTTCTTGGGGATTATTTTTAAATTTTAGGACTATAAAAAGTCCGACATAAATAGTAGTTTTGATTACTTTCTAAAGATAGGAATATGAGAAGGAGTGCGAGATTTTCCTATGTGTTGATTTTTATGCTGATAAGCCAATGTTTTTTGGGTTGCAATGACCCATTGAATGGAGATCTTACAAGCGTAAAACCAAGTAGCGTATATACCGTGGCACAATTAATTTCAGAATCTCGATCAGCTAAGACCACCGATGGGGAACATGTGATTGCGGTAAAGGGAACCGTTCATGAAGTGAACACTGTAAATGGCCGACACACCATTTTACTGAAGGGGGATACCGCTGATGAAACCTTTGTCATATGTGATATGAATACCAACCAATCAACTACAACGCAAGCCGTAAAAAGCGGTGATTCAATTTTAGTAAAAGGACTTTTAAAGGGGATTTTAAAAGACGTTATTATGTTGAACTGCGTAGTTGTCAAGACCGAATAGAATGGTAAGAATGTTAGCCGTTTTTTTAATAGCTTTTATATATATATCGGATACCGATACAGATGAGAAGGTCATTGCCAGACAAGGTAAGGTGTCCTTTTTTTCACATACATCGGTAGAAGATATTAAGGCGGAAAACAATCAGGTACTAAGTGTGATCGACCTAGAAAAACATGAAATTGCCGTTAGTATGCTTATGAATGCCTTTATTTTTGAAAAAGCATTGATGAGAGAGCACTTCAATGAGAGTTATATAGAATCCGATATTTATCCGAAAGCGGTGTTTGAGGGGGATATCATTGATTTTGACCCATTGGCAAAGGGAACACAAACCCGTATGGTAAAAGGGCTTTTTACCATGCACGGGGTATCAAAAGAATTAGAGATAAAGACCAAGATCGTACAGGATGTGAACGGTTATGTGGTTTCCGGTACTTTTGAAACACTCGTACAGGACTATGCCATTAACATTCCACCTTTGCTTGCCGGAAATATTGCCAAAAGCATTTCAATAGATTTTAGATTTGAATACGAGCCCTATGAAGACTAAAACCATTTTTATGTTGGCATTCCTTTTGCTGACCACGGTGCGCTGCGCATTTTCGCAAGATCTTTTGGATATCTTGGAATCTGAACAACAAGATACCACCCAATTTATACCGGCAACCTTTAAAATGACGCGCATAGCCATTGGGCATTCCACTGAGGTCCGGGGTAAGGGTATCTTGGAGCTTTTTGTGGCCAATCGTTTTTGGAATACGCCTGCTGAAAGAAGTCAAAGTTTTGTTGCGGATCGGTTGAGCAGCCGCATAGCGCTCGAATACGGAATTTCAGACAAGCTGACTTTTGGGGTCGGGGCGACCACCTTTGATGGTCTTTTCGACGCACATTTGAAGTTTCGAATGCTACAGCATTCCGGTGCAAAAGGACGCCCGTTTACAATAACGCTTTTTCAAAATATGAGCTATAACAGCAGTGCCATTGTGAACCAAAGCATCCCCGATAATTTTTCGGATAGGGCGGCCTTTACTTCGCAGCTATTATTGTCGAAGAAAGTGTCAAAAGACTTCTCGTTTCAGGTTTCACCCACCTATATACATAAAACCTTGGCTTTGGCCGAGGACGATCCTACAAATTTCTTTGCGCTAGGAGTGGGAGCCCGTTACAAGGTAGGAGGGCATTTAAGCTTGGTGTCGGAGTACCATCATACCTTTAATCCCATTAAATCATTTGACACCTTTGATACGTTTGCTATAGGAGCCAATTGGGAACTAGGCGATATTATGTTGCAATTTATGCTCACCAATGCCGTGAATATGGTGGAAGATGCATTCATTGCACAAACTAGGAACAACTTTAATTTTCGAAATCCCAACCTGAATTTTGGCTTTAACGCAACCTACGTTTTTCATCTAAGGAATAGGTTGAAAAAGCAAAAATCAGAATAACCTGAGGTAGCTAGCTGTGTAAAAGTAGAAAGGAAGAAATAGGGAATTGATCAATCAATAGACCTTTGGAAAAACTACCTTACTATATTATACGTTTTTTACCCTCTGGTAAGTGCTACAGTAAGTGTATTCTTAAAATGAAAGTACTACTCCGTGATACGAACACTTTAGGTTGTGCTGCTTATAGTGGTTGAACCCGGTTATTTCCGTTCAGTACGAAAGTAGACACCTGCTAAGAATCAATAAAATATAGTGCTCAAGCGCGTTCTTGTAAAACAAATCTTAGAATGTTTCGTTTACTAAGTAGGATGCTAAACAGGGGGCAAGAGGTGCTGAATTCTAAGTTGAAAAAAGGATGCTTTTTCGCGTTCTTAATGGTGCAAATAGGCGCAACCGCCCAACAGCTGTTTATTGGCGATCAAGATCAGTTTTTGAGCATGGCAACCGATGCGCGGGCGGCAGGGCAGGGAGATGTGGGTGTCGCCACGGCACCCGACGTTTATTCGCAACAATGGAACCCCGCGAAGTACATTTTTAGTGAAAAAAAAGTGGGCTTCGGCCTTACTCAAATTTTAGGGGCTAAATCGGCGGTAGATGGCTTTGCCCAGGCCAATGTCAATTTTTACAATCAACCTGATGAGCGCAGTGCGTATGGGGTAGGCATCCGTGGCTATTCTTATTCAGTTCCGGGATTTAGTGAGCTAGAGGGTGACACGAATTTGAATGAACTGGCAATTGATGGTTCCTATGCGTTAAAACTTGGGGAGTATTTGTCAATGGCCGTTACAGGGCGGTACATTCTGATTAACAGACGCACGGTTGTATTAAACGGTTTTTTTGGACAGGAGCCGGTCAACTTATTTGGTATTGATGTTTCGAGCTTCTATTTCGGGAAGGAAATTGGCTATAAAAACTACAACGGGCGGTGGCGGGCGGCACTGGTGCTATCGAATTTAAGGAACAAGCCTTCTGAAGAAGATAAGTTGCCCCAAAGTTATGTGCCTTCTACGCTAAAAGCAGGGGTGGGATTTGATTTTATATTAGATTCCGAGAGTAGTGTTTCCCTAACAACTGAATATACCGCTCTATTGGTTTCCTACAGACTAGAGAATCCGATCGAATTCTTTGACCAGCCCGATGCAGGCTCCATTCTGGCCATCGGGTTCGAAGGAATCCTGGCAAGCAAATTGGTTGGAAGAGCAGGATATTCCCAAGGGCTAAATAGGCGAAAAGATACTTTTTTATCGCTAGGGGTCGGTGTTCGCTCTAAGTATGCTGATTTTGATATGGCCTATATCTTAGGGGATAGCATTGCAGAAAACCCGCTCCGAACCAAACTACGCGTATCGATTAGTATTGATTTGGCCGCGGCTTTTTCCAATCAGGGAGACTAGCTTTATGTAGCCACACCTGCTTGCTTCTATGTATATGGAACAATCGATGCTATTTTCCGTTTTTAATAGCTTCCAAGCCAATAAACATGCCTGCCACCAGCATAGCGGCAGGACTGCTATACAAAGATTTTTATTGATGAATAAACCCAACATGACTTTGAGTTTCCGGTTATAGAGTAGCGTCCTTATTTGTTAATAAGGCTACGACTTTTTGGGCTACTTTATCTGCTCCTGTAGGGTCTTGACCTGTCACCAAGCGCCCGTCGGCGACCATGAAGCCATCCCAACCTTCTTCAGAGTATCGAAAGATGCCCCCATGGGCTGCTATCGCTTCTTGAATCGAAAAGGGAAATTGTTGGTAATACGGCGCTTTTTTGTTCTCAAAAAGGTCAGGAAAACCATTTACTTCCTTCCCGGCAACCAGATAACTCCCGTCCGAAAGTTTGATGTCTACGATTCCGGCGGTACCATGGCAGACCGTCGCTACGATTCCCCCTTGCCGTTCATATATTTGTGCGGTAATCTCTTGAATGGCTTGATTTTCCGGTACGGTGAACATGGCACTGCCGCCTCCGGGGTAGTAGATGGCCTGGTAGTTTTCTGGGGCGATGTCTGTAGGTTTTTGGGTGTGTTCGAGTTCATCCATGAAGGTTGCGTCGTACAGATAGTCTTTGATCAAGGAATCGGAACTGCGAATGTATCCGATTGGGATGGCGCCTCCTTTCGGACTTACAAAATCGACCTTATATCCCGCTTTTTTGAATTCGTTGTGGGCCAAGATGATTTCAGGAAAATGATTGGTCGATTCGATTTCGGATTTTCCATAGTAGTGCGCATTTGAAACAACAAATAATACTTGATTTCTGGATTCCTTTGCTACGCTTTTTTCTTCTTTTTGGGAAGCCGTTTCCTGGGTTTTTTGATTCTTTTCGCTGCAACCAACGAAGCATACTGTTGCCAGTAGTAGTATCTTAAATTTGTTCATCTTAGATGTTTTAACGCAAGTTGCCATTACTTCCGATCAACCAGGTCAAGGGCGATAATTTAGGAGTACGGATTTATAAATTGCAACCTAGGACGTCTTTAATTTTGCTGCTTGAATTTTGACGGAGTCGTCCCGGTAGCCTTTTTGAAAGCGGCGTAGAAAGCAGACTTGGAATTGAAACCGCAATCGTAGCCAATGGCCTCAAAAGAAAACAGCGTATTTGACTTCATCAAGAGCTTTGCCTCTGCGATGCGGTACTCGTTTAAATAATTGGGAAAGCTTTTTTCTAGATGCTCATTTAAAAGCTGTGACAATTTATGCGGGAGAATATTCAATTTCTTGGCGACATCCCCAAGAGTAAGGTTCGCATTTTTGAAGAGTTGGTCCTGTTGCATCAATCGTTCCAGGGAAGTGGTCAACTCCTCGGCTTCTGTTGGGGAAATTTCTTTTTTACCGTATTTAGGCGGATTTAAAAGCAACAGGGAACTTCGGTTTTTGGAAAACAGGAATAAAATAATTAAAAGGTAGAAAAGAAAGGAAAACGAGATGGCCCCAAGAATATAGGAAGTATACTCGGCGGTATTGAAGACAAACCATATCAGCCCGGTTCCCAGAAAGACACTAAGCACCCAAAATGAAAAATGTTTGTTTTTACTTTCTGAAGGTTTTTTAAAAAACCCTGCTTTGAACAGCACAAAACCCGCCGCTACAATGTAAGCACACCATTGCCAGTAAATAATCTGTATGAGGTAATTGACCCATAAACCGTGAAAATCGTATCGTGGAAATCGAATAAATACGAAAAGCGCTACTGGAATTAAAAGCCCGAAATGAATTTTGGCATGCTTCCCGAGATGAAGGCCATTGGTTGTTGCCGATCTTACATAAAAATAGAGCATAGGGCCTATAAACCAGCAGGCAAACAGCCCAAGCTGAATATAAAAACTCGCCAAGTCGTCATTGAAATGGAAAAATACTGATTTTCCTATCCGAACACTGAGGGTGCATAGTAAGCCGCCCAAAAAATAATGCGAGGTGTGTTTTGGCTTGGCAAAAAAAAGAAAATAAAGCCCCAGTCCTAGCCCGTTAAAGGCACCGAGTGCACTTATAAAAAATAAAAGCTCCCTACTAATTTCCAAGGCAAGGTGTTTAGGCTACTAAAAATACTACTATTCAAATGAAAAAAACAAATGCGTTGCGCGAAGGAGTGTGGATTCGCCTTGGCATAAGGGTGCTAAGACGTGGCTTTCCAATAAAAAACCCCTCTGGTAAGGAGGGGCTTCTTGGCATTTGTCAAAATCAAATTAAAATTCGATAAATAGGGGCAATAAGATTTTTTGGGGAACTCAGATCATTGGTCTAAAAGAAGCCAAAAGCCCATAGGATAAGGGAAGCTACTACTGCTAATAAAATTCCTACCAGTACTACAACCATTACACTTAGGAAGCCGTTCAGCACTCTTTCTCCAGAGGTAACTTCTTGTTCCATATTTGTGTTATTTAGTTGTAAATTACGCAATTTTAAGCTTCAATTCCAGAAATAAAGACAATATTTCGACCAACAACGCAAATTATAGTATGTTCGTCCGATGAATAACCTGTTTAATCGATAAAGAGCTGAACGTTAGTTGATAAGCTATTTTTTGCCACTTAGCTGCTCGCTAAGTTCTTCCAAAGACACCCCTTTGGTCTCGGGCATTTTGAACAGTACCCACAATAATTGCAGTACCATCATCCCGGCGAAGAACATAAAAATAGGCCACGGATTTTCTTTAAAAATACCCTTTTCCGCATCCAAAAAGATAGGGGTTATCAGGGTTATGATTGCCGCGAATACCCAGTGCGTGCCGGTACCCCAAGATTGTCCAAAAGCCCGAACCTTGTTTGGGAAAATCTCAGAAATAAATACCCAGATAACCGCCCCTTGCCCTACCGCGTGCGAAGCGATAAAAACAAGCACAAAGGTGAGCAAGACCATTGAACTTGCATCGGAATAAAAACACCAGCCTACCATCCCAAGACTCAGGATATAACCGATAGATCCAATTTTCATTAGTTGTTTTCTTCCAAGCTTGTCGATCAAACGTACCCCTACAAAGGTGAAAACAAGATTCACAATACCAATGGAAATGGAACTGAATAATGATTCTTGCGCCGCCAGACCTGCCCGTTCCAAAATTTCAGGAGCATAATACAGTACAAAATTGATGCCTGAAAGTTGGTTGAAAAAGGCCAATAAAAAAGCAAGGATCAAAGGCGTTTTATACTTTCCTGAAAAAAGACTTTCTTTTTTCTCGGTCTGAGGGTTGTGGTCCTTGATTTCTTGCAGTTTTGTTTGTGCTTGTTCTTCCGAGAACAATAAACGAAGCGTTTTTAATGCGCCTTCATCATCCTTCTTTTTGATAGCCAACCATCGCGGGCTATTCGGAATGCTAAGGACCATAACGGTGTATATGATTGCGGGAATCGCCTCTACTCCCAGCATCCAACGCCAATCGTTTGCTCCTCCGATTCCTTGAAGCAGGTAATTCGATATAAAGGCTATCAAGATGCCCAGTACAAGGTTGAATTGGTAGAGGGCTCCTAGTTTTCCGCGATTTTCCGGAGAGGAAATCTCAGAAATGTAAATGGGCGCAGCCACCGAAGAGGCACCAACACCAACCCCCCCGATAAAGCGAAAGAACGAAAATATATAGGGGTCCGTAGCCAGTCCGGATCCGATAGCCGAAACGGCATACAGTATCCCGATCCAAAAAAGGGTTTTCTTTCTACCAAAGCGATCACACGGAATTCCGCCCATTAGAGAACCCAAAACAGTACCCCATAGGGCCATAGACATAATAAAAGTGCCATGAAACCATGGAGAAGTATCCCATAATTCTTTAATAGGGAGATTCGCTCCGCTAATGACAACGGTATCGAAGCCGAATAAAAATCCAGAGAGGGCCGCAGTAAGTGAGATTCGAAAGAGTTTGGAGTTCATACAGTTGGTTTTCAGTAAATCTAGCGAAAAATAAGGCATATTTTCCGAAAGGGAATGTTATGTGGTGCTATATTTCAAATCCGAAGTAATTTGTTGGCTTTATAAAGAAAATAGCTGTGCGGTCCTTGGTTTAAGGGTGTCAATAGCCCTCAACTTCTTTTTTTTGTTAGGGTTGCTCGGTACGCTATCTTTCTTCTGGCGTATCTTTTGGAGATTCCGGTCTTCGTTCCGATGTGGTGAAGTTTTAGGTGTTTCTTCCTTAGAGCGATCCGTCATTGGGTTACAACTACAGAGAAATAAAAGGAAGAAGTAAAGTAGAATTTGGGGGAAACGCATAGCATCATTTGTTCATTACATCAAAGTAATGTACGTAGATACTGCATGATTTGGATGCTTGCCCCTTTATTCTGTGCTATGTATTGGGCATTAATTTCACCTGTTTTTTGACAGAGTTCAGGGTTTTCCAATAACCTTTTCATAAGCTCACTAAAAGCAAATGTATCGGTAACCGGCAGAATGCCTTTTTTGGCAACAAGATCCTCAGCCTCCTTAAAACCCTTGTAATTTGGCCCGGTGATCACAGGAACTCCAAAAACGGCAGGTTCCATGGTATTGTGAAGCCCCGTTGCGAACCCTCCACCAACATATGCGAAGTCGGCATAACTATAAATTTTGGTCAATAAACCAATATGGTCAATGATCAGCACATCAAAATCTCCGGGGGTAGATGCCAACTTGGAGTACAAGACGGTTCGTTTGTTCAGCGCGCCGGTAAGGCCTAGGATTTTATCGGCTTTGATCGTATGCGGTGCAAAGACATAACAAAGTTGTTTTGGGGCATGATTGATATAATCCACCAAAATTGCCTCATCTTCGGGCCAAGTACTGCCGGCTACAAAACAAAGGCGTTCTTTTTTGAAAGTCTCCATAAAACCGAGCGTATTATCCCGTTCCAGGATTTCCGAAACCCGATCTAGGCGTGTATCGCCACTGACCGTCGTATTCGTATGTTGAATCGATTTCAATAGCGTTTGGGAACTTTCGTTTTGTACAAAAATATGGGTGAATGCGCTTAGTGCCTTGCGCATGAAACCACCATACCATTGAAAATAAATCTGATTGTTTTTAAAAAGGGCCGAAATTAAAACAGTAGGGATGCTCTTTTCTTTCAGCATCTTGAGGTAATTGGGCCAAATCTCGTACTTAATAAAAAGGGCGAGGTCGGGGCGAACAATACTGAGAAAATGCGATACGTTTTTTTGTGTATCCATAGGAAGATAAGTCACTACATCGGCCATCGGTGTGTTCTTTTTCACTTCATATCCCGAGGGCGAAAAAAAAGTAACCAATATTTTATGAGCAGGGTATGCCTGTTTTAACTGTTCTATGATCGGCAGGCCTTGCTCAAACTCTCCCAAAGAAGCGGCATGTATCCAAATGGTTTTGTCAGATGGTGCCAGTTGCGTTTCCAGATGTTTTAGCGCTTGCTTTCGCCCAACGACAAATAATTTTATTTTGCCATTGAACGACGCGATGAGTTGAAGAAAGAACCAGGAAATGCGGACAACCAAGTCGTAGATGACATGCACAGTAGAATATTTTGGGGCTAAATTACATTTCTTTCGAGAGATTCATTGTCATCGGTTTCGTATTTTTGTGGGAAATCTTTTAAACACATTACATGAAGAAAATCCAAATGGTGGACCTTGGAGGACAGTATCAAGGTATAAAAGAACAGGTAAATGCAACTATTTCTGCAATTATGGAGAGTGCTGCTTTTATCAATGGCCCGGAAGTACATGCGTTTCAGAAAGATTTAGAAACCTACCTAGGGGTAAAACATGTAATCCCATGCGCCAATGGTACCGATGCACTCCAAATAGCGATGATGGGGTTGGGACTGCAGCCAGGGGATGAGGTGATCACCGCCGATTTTACCTTTGCGGCAACGGTAGAAGTAATTGCATTGTTGCAATTGACCCCGGTTTTGGTAGATGTAGATCCCCATACATTTAACATCGATGTCGATGCGATTGAAAAGGCAATTACACCTAAAACAAAGGCGATAGTACCTGTACACCTTTTTGGACAATGCGCTGATATGGACGCCATTCTTGCCTTGGCCGAAAAGCATAAACTGTATGTAATAGAAGACAATGCACAAGCGATTGGAGCCGATTATAGATCTGCAAATGGTAGCAAGCAAAAGGCAGGCACAATAGGCCATGTTGGGTCAACCTCGTTCTTTCCCTCAAAAAATTTAGGAGCCTACGGTGATGGCGGGGCCATATTTACGAATGATGATGATTTGGCGCACACCTTGCGCGGTATCGTAAATCATGGTATGTATCAAAGATACCATCATGATGTGGTAGGTGTAAACTCTCGTTTAGATTCGATACAAGCCGCCGTATTGCGTGCTAAATTGCCAAAATTGGATATGTATTGTGAAAAACGACGGGAAGCGGCGCGAAAATATTCAGTAGCTTTTGCAGGACAGGCAAATATCGAGGTGCCGGTTACGGTAAACGGATGTGAAGGTATCTGTGAAAATTGCGATTGCCATGTTTTTCATCAGTATACTTTAAAAATTACAAATGGCAAGCGCGACGCATTGGTAGAATACTTAAAAGAAAAAGACATTCCTTGTGGGGTGTATTACCCGATACCGTTGCATCGCCAAAAAGCCTATTTGGATGAACGGTATGATGAGAAAGACTTTCCAGTTACGAATCAATTGGTACGGGAAGTAATTTCGCTTCCGATGCATACCGAGTTAGATGATGAGCAGATTGCCTACATTACCGAAGCGGTCATCGGTTTTATAAACGGGTAATGTACTTTTCGGAGTAGCTTTGTCCTTTTAAACACAACCTGCTAAAAAATAACAAATGAAGATTCTTGTAACCGGAGGCTTGGGATTTATTGGGTCCCATACAGTGGTAGAATTACAGCACGAAGGCTTTGAAGTAGTTATAATAGACGATTGCTCCAATGCAGATGTAAAGGTACTGGAAGGTATTAAGGCAATTACCGGCAAACAACCGGTATTTGAGAAAATCGATTTAAGGAATAAACCAATGGTGGAGGCTTTTTTTGTTCGCCATCAAGATATAGAAGGGGTGATTCATTTTGCGGCTTCCAAGGCTGTGGGAGAAAGCGTGGAAAAACCGTTGCTATATTACGAGAATAATTTAGGAACGCTGGTATATATACTTCAAGAACTATCAAAAAAAGAACGGGCCAGCTTTATCTTCAGTTCTTCCTGTACCGTATATGGCCAGGCCGACGAGATGCCGATTACAGAGGATGCACCGGTAAAAGCTGCAGAATCACCCTACGGGAACACCAAGCAAATGGGGGAGGAGATTATAGCGGATACCTGCAAGGTTACCCAAGGCCTAAACGCAATTGCATTGCGTTATTTTAATCCGATGGGGGCCCACCCCAGTGTCGAAATAGGCGAGTTGCCAATAGGGGTACCGCAAAATTTGGTTCCTTTTATTACCCAGACAGGGATGGGCATACGCGAACAATTGTCCGTTTTTGGAGATGATTACCCAACAGCCGATGGTACCTGTATTCGAGATTATATTCATGTGGTAGATTTGGCGAAAGCCCATGTGGTGGCCTTACAGCGCCTATTGAATGCTAAAAATGAAGAGAATTACGAGGTCTTTAATGTGGGCACCGGTAAAGGAAGTTCGGTGTTGGAGGTCATTCAAAGTTTTGAACGTGTTTCGGGCGAAAAACTCAATTACAAAATAGTAGACCGTCGTGCCGGTGATATTGTATCGGCCTATGCAAATACCAAAAAGGCAAACGAGGTTTTAGGGTGGACGGCCAAGTCAACCTTAGATGAGGCTATGAAATCTGCCTGGGATTGGGAAAAAAAAGTGCGCAAGAGCTGATATAATAATGATAGGCAATAAAGAGATAAGGGGAAATATGTGTATATTTCCCCTTGTTAATTTAAGACCAATCCGAACATGAAACACGTACTAGTATGCCTCGTATTTTTAATAACGTTCCCTATTGCGGCACAAGATACCTACCTGCAGTGTGGCCGAATTTTTGACACTCAAACGGGTAAAATGATTTCCGAAAAGACCTTGGTCGTTTCGGGAAACAAGATTAAAAGTGTAGAGAACGGCTATGTAAATGGAACCGACGGGGATCAAGTTATCGATTTAAAGGATAAAGTTGTGTTACCAGGTTTTATTGATATGCATGTACATATTGAGTCAGAGTTTAATCCGCAAACCTATATCAAACGCTTTACGAACAATGATATTGATGTCGCCTTACAGTCGACAGTGTATGCAAAACGTACGCTAATGGCAGGTTTTACGACGGTTCGGGATTTGGGAGGTTCTGGGGTAAATATTGCGTTGCGAAAAGCCATTAATAGAGGAACGGTCATCGGGCCTCGTATATATACAGCGGGCAAAGCATTGGCCACCACCGGGGGGCATGCCGATCCAACCAATGGTATGAAAAGCGATTTAATGGGGGATCCAGGGCCTAAAGATGGAGTGGTGAATTCGGTGGACGATGCGAAAAAGGCCGTACGCCAGCGGTACAAAAATGGAGCGGATGTCATTAAGATAACAGCTACCGGGGGAGTGTTGAGTGTGGCAAAAAGCGGACACAATCCACAATTTACCCTAGAAGAAATAAAAGCGATTACGAGTACCGCTAAAAATTACGGGTTCACCGTTGCCGCACATGCCCATGGAGACGAAGGAATGCGATTAGCGGTACTTGGTGGTGTAAATACCATTGAACATGGGAGTTTTATGAGCGAGGAAACCATGGAACTGATGAAACAACACAAATGCTATCTTATACCAACAATAAGTGCTGGCAAACAAGTAGCAGAAAAGGCAAAACAACCGGGATTTTTCCCAGAAGTAGTGGCAAGAAAAGCATTGGAGATAGGTCCTATTCATCAAGAAACAATGGCCAAAGCCTATAAAAAAGGTGTGCCTATGGGTTTTGGTACAGATGCAGGTGTTTTTCCACATGGTAAGAATGCCATTGAGTTTGGCTATCTCCTAGAAGCGGGCATCCCGATCAAGGAGTCCCTGAAAGCTGCTACTATTACCAATGCAGAATTGTTGGATATGGGAGATTCCTTGGGACAGTTAAAAATGGGGTTTTTGGCAGACATTGTGGCGGTGAACGAGGATCCGACAAAAAATGTAAAGACCTTGGAGACGGTGGTTTTTGTTATGAAAGACGGGGTAGTTTATAAACAATAAACAGCAAAATTTCAAAGAAGTGTGTTTATCTGTTGGTAGCAACCATGCGATTTTCATTTTTTTTCTTCTATTAACAACTAAATAGGAAAGTTCCTACGTACATCTTGTATGTTAAACGACGCCCCAAATAGTACCGTACTTCTTGAAAATGCCTTGAAAATAGGCCTCTATCAAAAACTAGTGGCCCAATTGGAAAAGGATTTTACCCTTGCAAATGTATCTGTAAACCTTGGTGTGGGTATGCTGCCCGAAGACCTCAATACAAGTTTACACGAAAAGATATACGTGCTGTTGATGGAACAATTTGCCGCTTACTTGAATCTCTTATACGTGGTAGATGTACCCGAAAGTGCTTTCAAAGAAATCAATGCGACCGATGTGGTCGAAGTGGCCGAGCATGTTTCGTTTTTGATTCTTAAACGAGAGTTGCAAAAAGTCTGGTTGAAAGAAAAATACAGCGCCTGAAGCTAAAAATAAAAACGAATAAAAGGTGCCCAGGCATTGAGGTAAATGCTATCCTCATTATCGTAAAGTACATTATATCGTATGCCAATAGTGCTAAAGCTATTGGTGTAGCCCACCCCTAAAAAAAGAGCGGGCGACCAGAAATTATCTTCGAAAGCACCCAAGGTTTGGTTGACGCGCAATTGCTCAAATTCTCCCGAGAGCTGTAAAAAATCTATTGGATTGTAAAGGGTGATGAGGCTTCCTCCATAGGCGGTAAGTCGACTGTCGTTTACCTTCGAATAAATGACATTAAGGCCAACTCCTGCGGCAAACTGTTGCGAGGCTTGGTATATGGCACTGGGGGCTATAGAGCCATTGAAACCTGCGCTGTTGAAGCCTATACCAATACCACCTCCAAAGCGTACTCGCTCCCAAAACTGATTTTTAGCGCCTTGGTTTTGCGCAAGTAATGGAAAAGTTGAAATTAGCAAGACAACACAAAAAAACACTTTTTTGTAGGGCGGTGGTCGAAACATCTTTTAGTATCTTTACATAAGCAATAATACCCTCTAAGATACCCCTATAATTGGGAAATAGTGTATTTTTGTTAAAATATTCTTGGGGAACCCCTGCCTAAGATACTGCTAGTCGAAAGGCTATTTTTAAAAGCGGGAAGAACTAAAATAAGCGCACTCTTTGCATGGACAAATATTCCTTTTTAAATGCCGCACATACTTCGTTCTTTGCGGAGACGTATGATAAATATTTAACAAATCCCGATAGTGTAGAGCCTAGTTGGCGTGCCTTTTTTCAAGGATTTGATTTTGGTACCGAAAGCGCGCTGGACGAGTTGGAGGTATATAGTGAAAATGGAACCGTACCGGTCGGCACAGGGCAGGTTCCACAGTCGCTCCAAAAAGAATTTCAGGTGATTCGATTGATCGATGGGTACCGAAGTAGAGGTCACTTGTTCACAGAAACGAATCCGGTACGGGATCGAAGAAAGTATACTCCAAGTCTAGATATCGAAAATTTTGGACTGTCAGAGAGTGATATGGATAGCACTTTCAGTGCAGGTGAAATCATTGGTATCGGAACCAGCACCTTGAGGGACATTATCAGTCATTTGAAACGTATTTACTGTGATTCGATCGGTGTAGAGTATATGTATATTCGAAAGCCCGAGCGCGTTCAGTGGATCCAAGATTGGCTCAATGTAAACGACAACCATCCCAACTTCGATGCCGAACGAAAAAAACATTTGCTCAAAAAACTGAACCAAGCAGTTTCATTTGAGACCTTTTTACATACAAAATATGTGGGTCAAAAACGATTTTCCCTTGAGGGGAACGAATCGTTGATTCCTGCGTTGGACGCTATTGTAGAACGTGCGGCCGAGATGGGCGTGAAACAATTCGTGATGGGAATGGCACATCGTGGCCGGCTCAATGTACTCACGAATATTTTTGGGAAAGCTGCCAAAGATATTTTTAGCGAGTTCGATGGGAAGGATTACGAACAAGAAATTTTTGATGGAGATGTGAAATACCATTTGGGTTGGACGAGCGATCGCATGTCAGACAATGGGAACAAAATTAAAATGAATATTGCGCCCAATCCCTCTCACTTAGAAACGGTCGGGGCGGTCGTTGAAGGAATTGCAAGGGCAAAACAAGATGCGCATTTCCCGGAAGATTTTTCACAAGTACTCCCGATTGTTGTGCATGGAGATGCCGCCATTGCGGGACAAGGATTGGTATATGAAGTGGTTCAAATGGCAACTTTAGACGGCTATAAAACCAATGGTACGATTCATATTGTCGTGAACAACCAAATAGGGTTTACTACAAATTACTTGGATGCAAGATCCTCTACCTATTGTACCGATGTAGGAAAGGTGACGCTAAGTCCGGTTTTACATGTAAATGCAGATGATCCGGAAGCGGTAGTGCATGCAGCACTCTTTGCTTTGGAATACCGTATGCGCTTTCATAGAGATGTATTTATCGATTTGTTGGGGTATAGAAAGTATGGCCATAATGAAGGAGATGAACCCAGGTTTACCCAGCCAAAGTTGTACAAGGCCATCGCAAAACATAAAAACCCGAGAGATATTTATGCAGAAAAGCTGATCGCACAGGGGATTATTGATGAGCACTATGTAAAACAGCTCGAAGTCGAGTATAAAAGCTCATTGGAGGAAGAATTGGTAGATTCCCGAAAAGAGGATAAGACGATTATCACCCCTTTTATGGCCGATGAGTGGAAAGGGTTTGAAAATGTACGGGAGTGGGAAATGATGACGACGGTCGATACCACCTACGACAAGAAGAAATTAACCGCGATAGCCAAGGTCTTGACACAATTGCCAGAAGATAAAAAGTTCTTGCGAAAAGTAGAGAAATTGGTTCGGGACCGCAATAAAATGTTCTTTGAGACCGACAAACTCGATTGGGCAATGGGTGAATTATTGGCCTATGGTTCCTTGTTGGAAGAGGGTTACGGGGTTCGTATGTCAGGACAGGATGTAGAACGCGGTACCTTCTCGCATCGTCATGCGGTGATGAAGGTCGAAGAAAGTGAGGAAGAAGTATTGCTCTTAAATCATATCTCGAAAAAACAGGGGGCATTCCAGATTTATAATTCACTTTTATCGGAATACGGTGTTGTTGGCTTTGACTATGGGTATGCCATGGCGAGCCCGAATACATTAACTATTTGGGAAGCCCAGTTCGGGGATTTCAGCAACGGAGCCCAAATTATGATCGATCAGTATATTTCTGCTGCCGAAGATAAATGGAAGTTACAAAACGGACTCGTTATGTTACTGCCACATGGGTATGAAGGACAGGGAGCGGAGCATTCTTCCGCTCGTATGGAGCGATACCTTCAATTGTGCGCCAGAGATAATATGTATATCGCAGACGTGAGTACTCCGGCGCAGATGTTTCATATACTGAGGCGCCAAATGAAGGCGAATTTCAGAAAGCCATTGATTATTTTCACCCCTAAAAGTTTGTTGCGCCATCCGAAGGCTGTCTCTACTGCAGAAGAATTCGCTACAGGAAGGTTTCAAGAGGTTATAGATGATTTAAGTGCCGACACCAAAAAAGTGAAAACATTGGTATTCTGTACCGGTAAATTCTACTACGATTTGCTGGCTGTCAAGGAAGAGCAAGGGCGACAAGATGTGGCCTTGGTTCGAATTGAGCAGTTGTTTCCAATGCCGGCGGATGAAATAAACAGTATTATTAAGAAGTATTCGAAAGCAGATGATGTGGTTTGGGCGCAAGAAGAACCTCGTAATATGGGAGCTTGGAGCCATATGATGATGCACTTCGAAGAGGCGCGTAACTTTAGGGTTGCCGCCAGAAGGTTTTATGCATCGCCTGCTGCCGGTAGTGCCGTTCGTTCCAAGAACCGTCACCAGCAGGTAATCGATTATGTTTTCGATGCGACCAAGGACAATTCCAATAGAAAAAAATAACATATCAAAAGATAAACGAATGATTTTAGAAATGAAAGTCCCTTCACCGGGAGAATCGATTACCGAAGTTGAGATAGCGGAATGGCTGGTGCAAGATGGCGATTATGTTGAAAAAGATCAGGCGATAGCAGAAGTCGATTCTGATAAGGCTACCTTGGAATTACCGGCCGAGGAGAGCGGGATAATTACCTTAAAGGCCGAGGTGGGTGATGCTGTTGAAGTTGGTGCGATTGTTTGTTTGATCGATACGGCTGCAGAAAAACCCGCGGGAACCGCAAAGGTCGAGGAGAAGACAGAAGTAAAAACTGAAACAAAAGAAGCACCAAAGGCCGTCGAAAAGGTAGCGACCAAGGAAACCTACGCTTCGGGTACGGCATCTCCTGCCGCAAAGAAAATATTAGATGAAAAGGGAATCGATTCCGCTGCTGTGAAAGGTACGGGGAGAGATGGCCGCATAACCAAAGACGATGCTGTTAACGCAGTACCTTCCATGGGAACACCTACCGGTGGCTCTAGAGGGGAGAGCAGATCAAAACTGTCAATGCTCCGTAGAAAAGTGGCCGAACGGCTGGTCTCTGCCAAAAATGAGACGGCTATGTTGACCACCTTTAATGAGGTAGATATGTCGCCAATTTTTGCACTTCGAAAAGCATATAAAGAAGATTTCAAAGCAAAACATGGCGTAAGTCTTGGTTTTATGAGCTTCTTTACCAAGGCGGTAGTGAGGGCTTTGAAAATGTATCCGGCGGTGAATTCAATGATTGATGGCAAGGAGATGATCAGCTATGATTTTTGTGATATCAGTATTGCCGTATCGGGCCCAAAAGGCTTAATGGTACCGGTGATCAGAAACGCGGAGAACCTAAGCTTTAGAGGTGTGGAGGCCGAAGTGAAACGATTGGCTTTGCGTGCCCGTGATGGAGATATCACCGTAGATGAAATGACAGGCGGTACCTTTACCATTACCAATGGGGGTGTCTTCGGTTCTATGTTGAGTACGCCGATCATCAATCCGCCGCAAAGTGCCATTTTAGGAATGCACAATATTGTGGAAAGACCTATCGTGAGAGATGGGGCGATTGCCATTGCGCCGATCATGTATGTAGCCTTGTCATATGATCATCGAATTATTGATGGGAAAGAATCGGTGGGCTTTTTGGTTGCTGTGAAGGAAGCACTCGAGAACCCTGAAGAGCTATTGATGAACAATGACTTGAAAAAGTCACTGGAAATGTAAATAGAATAAAATTGGATAAAAGAAAACCTCAAAGTCATAAAAAAACTTTGGGGTTTTTTTGTTTGGAAGACGGCAATCATATACAGGTCATGAGGGAAGAAGCGTTGTTTAAGGTGGCAGAGGGTTTTTATCGCCGGGAAGGAAAAGAGTTGGAGGCCATTCAGGCTTTCAAGGCACTGCTCGAAGCGTATCCCGAAAATCTTGATGGATGGACCTATTTGGCCACGATGCAGCACAAGATTACTGATTTTGACGGAGCGATTTTTGCGATAGATAAAGCAGTAGCACTTGATCCGGACAATGCATGGACCATAAATCAAAAATGTACCATACTCTCCTTTATTTCAAGATTTCCATGTGAAGGGCAACTTTATTTCAATCAACAAACGCGTGAGGCCTACGAAATAAAAAGATATGGGTCAAAAACCGATTTACTTCTTGATTTGATTGCTGTGGTTGAAAGACTGATGGAGATGGAAGGGGTCAATGAAAGGAAAAAACTTGGTTACCTGTGGAAGTTGGCACATAATTATAAAGCTGTAAATCAGAATCAAGTAGCCATTGACTATTTGAGCCTAGCGGAGCATTCGATTCCTGAAGCGTACACCGATGAAAGAAAAAATAGAGAATTGGCGAATATGTATCGTGAAATGGCGTCCAACTATTTGGAACTTAAGGAATATGAAAAGGCCATTACATCCCTGAACAATGCTTTTGACCGCGGATTGGATGATTATATGAGAATGATGCTTGCAGATGTCTACGAGGAAATGGGGCAATATGAACAAAGCAAAGATGTTCTTCAAGATCTTCTAACCCGAATCAATAGGAAATTGGAAACAGCGCCCGAACCCGCTTTTGTGTCGCAAAAAGTAGCGGTACTGAAAAGGATCGACAATAAAGATGGATTGAGAACCGTACTAGATCACTTTGACGCCATTCCATCAAACCCGTATAGTGAGGAAAGAAAAGAAAAATTAAAATTAGAAATAGAACACTACCTGAAGTCATAAGGTTGGAAATGCCAAAGGGGATGTCTGTAGAAGGTTGAATAAATAAGAAGAAAGAATGTTTACTGCCCAAAATCGTCATCTGCTTTTTTCAGCAGGGATTTTAATACCCATTGCCTTCGCTTATGGCATTGCGCCCGATTTTTCGTTTGTACTGAGTTTTGAAGTAAAGGCCGTTGATTTAAAGAACATCCTACGCGCCATTATGGGCCTGTATTTGGGAATAGCCTCTTTCTGGCTATTGGGCGTTTTTCGACCATATTACTGGCGAGCAGCTACAATTTTAAACATTCTTTTTATGGGTGGCTTGGCAATCGGAAGACTCCTGAGTTGGATTTTAGATGGGCAATGCTCCCTCTCTTTTTTCCTTGGGATGTGGGCAGAGTTCCTTATTGCCGCTTGGGGCATATGGAGTTTTAAAAAGTATAAGTCCTTCTTTCCCAGCGAGTCGCTTTGAGATGTAGCATCTAATTGCAGCCCAATTCGCCTTTAGACTGTTCATCCGCTACGGGAAAACACCTTCCTGTAGGGAGTGTTTCCGGTACATATCTAGACAAGGAAGCATCGTAAAGCCCGTTTTCGATAAACGCAGTAAGTTGATCAATTTCGGTTTCACTCAAATGCAAGGGTTTAAACAAAGGGGATAAGTTTTCCGTGGGAACGTCTTTGTTTTCGGCTACTGCTAGATTCTTATAGGCTATGATATCCCTTACATTCGAAAAACTACCACCATGGCCTAAAAAACGAACGTCTTTCAAGTTGTATAGGGTAGGGGTCTTAAAGGTAAAATTGTCATCAGGATTGTTGGTGAATCCACCACGGCCTTTCTTTGT
>CALIIC010000196.1 GCA_938020445.1 uncultured Flavobacteriaceae bacterium
ACCGCTGTCCTTTTTGACATGGCAGTTGTAAACATATCATTGAAATGAAAAGAATAGTCGTATTTGTGCTGGTAATTGGTCTGGCAAGTTGTGCTTCCCAAAACAAGCTTGAAACCGCTAATATTCCTTTTGAATTAGGAACTAGTAGTTTTCAGGAATGGACCGGTGGAAGAGAAGAAAGTAGTTCGGGAGGAGAACTTAAAATTTCAGTTTCGGAATTGGCAACAGAGGGCCTAACATTCGAAAAAGTATACTTTAGAGGTCGTGCGATGGATTGTGAATTGATGAAGGGTGAAGAAAGTACTTCCATCGTTTCGTCATATAAAATCAATGATGGAACGAAAGCAAATCTGGGCAAAGAAGGTGAAAAAATGCTGGAAACGTTCGAAGTAAAAGGTACGGAAGCCATTCTTGGCTATAAAACAGCGGCCGGAAAGATGAAATACGTAAAAGTTTCTGGAATAAAGGAAAAAGCGCCACTACTCTATTCAAGTAGGCCCAAAAATTAGCACCCCTTTTACAACAATACGGAATGCGAATTGAAATTGTACGTTAGTACTTTTTAGTTCGCATTTACTTTACCTGATATACACGAACATAATCTATTTCCATGGTAGCCGGAAAAATTTCATTATCTACCCCTTTAATACCGCCCCAATTCCCTCCAACCGCAATATTCATCAAAAAATAAAACTCTTTGGCAAAGGGCCAATTATCTTCATTAAACGTATTGGGTCGCAAGAACGAAAGCTGTACGTTCTTAATATCATCAATATAGAATTTCAAATACTTTTCGGTCCATAGCACTCCGTAATTATGAAATTCTTCTTCAATCGTTTCCAAGGGTACCGGTCCGGAAGTTACCTGCGTCCCATTCGTATGATTGTTTGCTGTGCTATGTATGGAAAAGTGCACCTGATCAGGTTCGAAACTCACATATTCCATGATATCGATTTCCCCACAGGCGGGCCAACCGACCGATTGAATATCCGATCCCAACATCCAAATCGCGGGCCAAATACCATTGCCTTTGTGTTCCGGCATTTTAGCGCGAATTTCCATACGCCCCTTTCGAAACGATTTTTTACTGTTCATCCGCGTGGAGGAATAATTGGCTCCATTGCTTTTCTCATTTCGAGCAATGATTTTAAGTGTACCATCACTTACAATAACATTGTCACCAGCTACATAGTTTTGCAATTCATTGTTTCCCCAGCCGCTTGCACCGGTCTCGAAAAGCCAGTTTTCGGTCGACACGGCATCTCCGTCAAACTCATCGCTCCAAACTAAGGTTGCTTTATCCCAATAATCTTCAGCAAAAACATCTGGTAACGGGTCGGGAGTAGGTTGTTCTTCAGCAACGACCTCAGGATCATCACCATTAGAACCTCCACAGGAGTTTAAAGCGACCAATAAAAAAGAAAAAAGATAAATCTTAGAAGATATCATAGGAATTCGTTTGTTGTTAAAGATAGCCAGAATAGCCGAAAACCACAATTACTCTTCTTATAACGAGCCATTTACAGCACCTCAAGTTTTGCAAAGCGCAGTAGTAACTTTTTAATATCACCTTTTTCAAACTGGATTTCCGCTTTTTTATCATTCCCAACACCTTCTATCTTCAATACTTTCCCACGACCGAAACGAGTGTGGTTTACTAGGGCACCTTCTTCTAGGTTTGGATCAACAACATTGGTATTACCTACCGGTTTTGAAAGTTCGGGTTTGAGCTTTCGAAGTTTTCGCAATTGGTTCTCACTTGGTTTCAAAACGCTTGGTGGTGTCCCCTTTGTGGGTTTGGTTTGACGTAGTTTGCTTTTGTCGACTTCACCAAAAATATCTGAATCTACCAATGGTTTGTATCGATACCCGGAATCTAATGGAGTGAGGTTCTCGACGTATTTTTCATCAATTTCCTCTAGAAACCTACTTGGTTCGGCATCAATAAGTTTCCCCCAACGATAGCGGTTTTGCGTATAGGTTAGATATGCTTGTTTTTCGGCTCTAGTAAGCGCTACATAAAAGAGCCTGCGCTCTTCTTCCAATTCACTTCGGGTACTCATACTCATCCCTGATGGAAAAAGATCTTCCTCCATTCCAACAATATAAACATGTGGAAACTCCAGTCCTTTCGCCAAGTGGATCGTCATGAGCGCCACACGGTCATCATCACCAGTATCCTTATCCAAGTCTGTCGCCAACGCCACATCTTCCAGGAACTCCCCGATATCTCCTTTGGCATCGGCCAGTTCTTTCTGACCTTCCACAAAATCTTTGATTCCGTTCAATAGTTCCTCAATATTCTCCATACGGGCAATGCCCTCTGGGGTACCATCTTTTTTAAACTCTAGCAGCACTCCAGTCTTTTTGGCCACGTGCTCGGCCAAGGTAAAGGCATCCGCTCCTTCGTTCATGATCTGGAAACTCTTGATCATGGTCACAAAATCATGTAATTTCCTTTTGGTACCTGAATTGATCTTTAATTCGATCCTATCCAAGTTCTCTATTACTTCAAATATAGACCTGCCGTAATGGTTTGCCGCAACGACCAATTTATCGATGGTTGTCTGCCCAATGCCCCTAGCAGGGAAATTAATGATTCTTTTTAATGCCTCCTCATCTTTCGAATTGATGACCAATCGCAAATAACTCAAAACATCTTTGATCTCTTTTCGCTGATAAAAAGAAAGTCCGCCATAAATACGATAGGGAATATCTCTCTTACGCAATGCATCTTCTATAGATCTTGATTGGGAATTGGTTCGGTACAATACTGCAAACTGACCGTTGGCCATCTGATGTTGCATGCGATTTTCCCATATAGAACCTGCTACATACCTCCCTTCCTCCGCATCGGTAGTACTTCGATGGATCTTGATCAACGGACCATCATCATTGGCTGTCCAAACGACTTTCTCTAATTGGTTCTTGTTCTTGGCAATGATAGAGTTTGCCGCATTTACGATGTTCTTGGTCGAGCGGTAGTTTTGTTCCAACCGATACATCCCTACATTCTCGTAGTCTTTTTGAAAATTAAGAATATTGCTGATATTCGCCCCACGGAAAGAATAAATACTCTGCGCATCGTCCCCTACGACACAAATATTACGAAAACGGTCGGCCAAGGCCTTTACAATCAGGTATTGTGAATGATTTGTATCCTGGTACTCATCGACCAGAATGTACCGAAAACGATCTTGATACTTCATCAACACCTCAGGAAAACGATTCAAAAGCTCATTGGTGCGTAATAGTAAATCATCAAAGTCCATCGCCCCGGCCTTAAAACAACGGTCCACATAATTTTGGTAAATGTCACCCATTCTTGGGCGTTTTGCCATTGCATCGTCCTCTACAAGCTCCGGGTTGTTAAAATATGCCTTTACCGTAATCAAACTATTTTTATAGGATGAAATACGATTCTGAACTTGCTTGTATTTGTAGATATCCTTATCAAGGCCCATCTCTTTTATAATGGAAGCAATCAGTCGCTGGGAATCTTGGGTATCATAAATGGTGAAATTGCTCGGAAAGCCCAATTTATCACCATCATACCGGAGCAACTTTGCAAAGACAGAGTGAAAGGTCCCCATCCAAAGGTTTTTAGTCTCTGAAACACCAACAATATCAGCAATACGCTTTTTCATTTCGCGCGCCGCTTTGTTCGTAAAAGTCAATGCCAGAATGTTGAAGGAATCCACTCCCTGTGCCATCAAATGAGCAATTCGAAAGGTCAGCACACGTGTTTTACCAGAGCCTGCACCAGCAATGACCATCAGTGGACCATCCTTATGAAGTACAGGGGCCTTTTGGGCATCATTCAATCCATCTATAAAGCTACTCAAATCGTATGTTGTTATGTATTATCGGTACAAAATGTGGAGGGAATAACATTAAATCAAGTTGTAAAAATACGTTTCAACGACTTTAAAAGCATCCCTTCTTTTGGCCTGTGAAATTAGCGATTATTGAGGGCTTAGTAAAATCATGTTAGGCATAATTATAAACAATAACTGGTGGTTCTCTTGATTTTGGATATATTTAAGGATCAAACCAGCCAAATGAGTAAAAATCTACATTTTTTAATAGTTCTTGGGCTCTGTTTCTTTTCAATGCCCCTCGCAGCTCAGAACAAAGCCGCAGGACCTATTATTTCTGATTTTGGGAAGGTTTACACGGTTGACAACACTGATTTTAAAGTAGATGTTACCAAAGAGTACAAGGCGGTCTTTGATATTATGAATTCGCCGGAATCCCATGAATCTTTAAATCGTAGTATTGAAACGGCTGCACGCTTCCTTAACATGCATGCGCAGAAGGGTATTCCCGCGCAACAGCTTAAAGTGGCCTTGGTTTTTCACAATAAGGCCTCTAAAGATGTTATGAACAATACGGCCTATCAAGAAAGATATGGCACTGACAATCCCAATCAAAAGCTGATACAAGCGCTAATTACTGCGGGTGCGGAGGTTGTTTTTTGTGGGCAGTCGTCAAATGCAAGGGATATTCCGAAAGAAACGATGATTGAAGGTGTTCAATTGTCCTTATCGGCAATGACGGCGCTGATTCACTTTCAAGATGAAAATTATAGATTAATAAAGTTTTAAACCAATTACCTATGAAGTATCTGTTATTACCAGCACTTGTGTGTTTCGCCTTTGTTGCTCAAGCACAGGGTCCCAACTTAGAAAAAGACTATGGTGCTGTTGAGAATAAAGTAATCGAATGGCGAAGAGATATCCACCAAAACCCTGAATTGGGAAATCGGGAATTCAAAACAGCCGAAAAGATTGCCAAGCATCTAACATCGCTGGGCATTGAAGTACAGACCGGTGTGGCACATACCGGAGTTGTAGGGCTTCTAAAGGGAGCTATGCCCGGTAAAGTCGTTGCTTTGCGCGCCGATATAGACGCACTCCCGGTCACTGAACGAAATGACCTTGCATTCAAGTCGACCGTCACCTCTGAGTTTCTAGGAGAAAAAGTAGGCGTAATGCATGCCTGTGGTCACGATACCCACACAGCTATCTTAATGGGGGTAGCGGAAGTACTCTCAAAGAACAAGGATAAAATAAAGGGAACCGTTAAATTTATATTTCAACCAGCTGAAGAAGGTCCCCCTCCCGGAGAAGAAGGCGGGGCGTTGCTAATGGTGAAAGAAGGTGTTATGGAAAACCCTAAGGTGGACGCTATTTTTGGTCTTCACATCAATTCTCAAACACCTGTTGGTGTGATTCGTTACAAATCGGGCGGTACCATGGCCGCAGCACAAAGTTTTACAATTAAGGTAAAGGGAAAACAAAGTCATGGTTCCCAACCATGGTCAGGTGTTGATCCAATTTTAATTAGTGCCAAGATTATTGACGGGCTCCAAACCATTATCAGTCGAGAATCAAACCTTACCAACGAAGCAGCGGTAATTACTGTTGGCAAAATAAAAAGTGGGGTGCGTTTCAATATCATTCCTGAGAGTGCCGAAATGATTGGTACTATTCGCACGTTGGATTATGATATGAAAGACCATATCAACAAACGCATGAAAGAAATGGTTGCCGATATTGCAAAAGCGTATGGAGGCGAAGCCACCTGCGAAATTCGTGAAGCGACTGAAATTACGTATAATGAACCCGCTTTGGTGGATCAAATGTTACCCACCATACAAAGGGTCGCGGGAGCGGCCAATGTACAAACACAAAAAGCGATTACAGGTGCCGAGGACTTTTCCTATTTCCAGAAAGAAGCACCTGGTTTTTTCTTCTTTTTAGGAGGAATGACGCCTGGGACCAAGGAATCTTTTCCACATCATACACCTGATTTTAAAATTGATGATAGTGGTATGCTGCTTGGTGTAAAAACACTCACTGAAATGAGCTTGGATTATTTAAATCAATAGGCTGTCAACAACTCTCGAAGGTTCAAGACGAAATGTGTTTTGAACCTTTGTTTATTTTATTCATTTGTAGTAAACCTATATAGAAAACAATAATGGATTATTTTCTAGCAACCCTTTCCTCAGTGCCGTGGTGGGCATGGATATTACTGTTTTTAGTCGTAGTTGCAATTCGCGATATCTTCTTTCAAAAAGCGCACACCATCTCACACAACTATCCTATTGTAGGGCATTTGCGCTATTGGTTAGAAAGCATCGGTCCCGAAATGCGGCAGTACTTCGTGGCAAACAACAGAGAGGAACTTCCCTTTAATCGTATTGAACGAGGGTGGATTTATGCTTCGGCAAAAAAAGAGAATAATTATGAAGGTTTTGGAACCGATCGCGATATATACGCCCACCAACATATCTTTATCAAAAACCAGATGATGGGGTACCAATTATCTGACGGGCACCCCAACAAAGTAGATACAACCTTCTTACCCTGTGCAAAAGTAATTGGAGCGTATAATAAACGTCAGAAACCATATAGACCAGCGTCAGTTATCAATGTTTCCGCAATGAGTTTTGGTTCACTTTCGGCCGCGGCCGTAGCATCTTTGAACAAGGGCGTAGGCAAATCGCAGGCGTACCATAATACGGGGGAAGGAGGTCTCTCACCGTACCACAAGCAGGGAGGCGATGTGGTTTTTCATTTTGGAACGGGTTATTTTGGTGTTCGTACCCGTGATGGTAATTTTTCGATGGAAAAAATGAAAAAGTTGGTCGCCGAAAATGACTGCATCAAAGCGATTGAAATAAAGTTATCGCAAGGGGCCAAACCAGGAAAGGGAGGCGTTTTGCCTGGCGCTAAGATTACCCCCGAAATTGCCGAGATCAGAGGCGTTGAAGTCGGAAAAGACGTCCTCTCACCAGCTACTCACAAAGCCTTCAGCAACGTTTCGGAACTCTTGGAACTCATAGAGGCGATTGCTACTGAAACGGGACTGCCAGTGGGCATCAAAGGAGCTATCGGAAAACTTGATCAATGGGAAGAGCTCGCGGATAAAATGGTAGTCAGCGGGAAAGGACCCGACTTTATTACCGTAGATGGTGGTGAAGGCGGTACCGGAGCTGCTCCCCCCTCGTTTGCCGATCATGTGTCCTTGCCGTGGATCTATGGTTTCTCAAATCTTTATAAAGTTTTTCAGAAACGAAACCTGGCAGAACGTATTGTTTTTATTGGAAGTGGGAAACTAGGGTTCCCTGCAAAAGCAGCAATGGCTTTTGCAATGGGCGTTGACTGCATCAATGTAGCCCGCGAAGCCATGATGAGCATTGGATGCATACAAGCACAAGTATGCCACACCAACAAATGTCCGGCCGGAATTGCAACCCAAAACAAATGGCGGCAAAAAGGAATTGATATTCCGCTAAAGTCCGATCGTTTGGCCCAGTATTTCAAAACTTTTCGGAAAGAGTTTTTAGAAATCACCCACGCGGCAGGCTACGAACATCCCTGCCAGTTTACCATGAAAGACATACAGGTAAATGTAGATGATGTAGATTTCAATAGGGATTTAAGTACGAGCTACGGATATGAGAAGACCCCCGTTTCTTTTGAATCGGTCACGAAACTTCATGAATGCATACACCTTGGAGGCAAGAATTTCGCAAAAACTTCTTAATATCCTATTTTTGCGCTAAACTTTCATAACGAAATTGCAAAATAGACCCCTATGAAGCGAACTTTACTAGTATTTTTATTGTTATCCGCCACCTATTCTACGGTGCAAGCCCAAAAAAAAAGTGAATTATTTGCTCAAATTGAAGCATTAAAATCAGAGCTCGATTCGGTCAACGGTTTGGTGACGACGGCTAGAAAGAATGAAAAAGTAAGTACTGCGCGGGCAGAATCATTTGAAGTGCAAGTCGTGGAGTTACAAGATGCCAATGCCACTTTGCTCAAAAATTTGACCAGTTTTGCCGAGGTATCCAATAAAAACTCAGAGAACATCAATAGTGTCCTTGCTAGCCTGGAAGAGAAGGAAGGGCAATTAAAGGGCATCAATGATGCCATTGCAAGTAATGACTCCACAGCGATTGTTTCCCTAACAAATGCAAAACAAACCCTTGGTGAAAATGCCAAAATTGGTGTTTCCAACGGTGCGCTGGTAATTTCCGAAAGCCTCGATATGCTGTTTGGTGGAAGCACCAATACTGCTGTGACACCCACGTCCGAATCTTGGATTGGTAAAGTTGCGCAATTACTCAAAGTAAATCCGAGTATGGCACTTACCTTAGAAGGGTTGAGCATGACAGGGGAATTGCCCTTGGCAACACAACAAGCCGCTGCCATTGCCGCAATCTTACAAACAAAATTTGAAATAGATCCTAGCCGTATTATGGTGCAAGGAAAGGATGGTAACTTTAAAGAAGGCATCAATTTTAAAATTCACCCTAAATACGATGAATTTTATGCAATGGTAAAAGGCAACGTAAAAAATTAAAACCGTCTCTGTTCTTCGGTATGGGTATTTATTATTTCGTCGGTTCCCATTAGAAAACCATTTTTGATCAGATGCATAATTTTTGGTGAAATCGTTCGTTCTAAATCCAGTAACCAAACGAGTACGACCATTGCGGTCGGAACCTAAAACCACCAAAATGAAAGGAGAACAAATTCTACAAATGTTCGGATTCTTATTGCCCGCTGTTGTCACTGGCGTTGTTGCATTTTATTTCTTTAAGATGCATACCAAAAATGAAGATGGCAGAAGACGTTTTCTATTGCACAAAGACACTCAAAAAAATACCTTGCCCATTCGGTTGCAAGCGTATGAGCGAATGGCGCTTTTCTTGGAACGAATTGCAATTCCAAGCCTAGTAGTGCGGGTCGCTCCAAAGTCTACCAATAAGAACGACTACGAAACCCTGTTGATCAAAAGTATAGAAACGGAGTTTGACCACAACCTTTCGCAGCAAATCTATATGACGGACGAATGCTGGAATGTAATCAAAGCAGCCAAAAGTGCTACCATACAAATGATTCGCAAGGCCGCGATGAGCGAAACAGATTCTGCCGACAAACTGAGAGAAGATGTGCTTACCGAAACCATGGATAAGACCTCACCTTCTACCACCGCTCTTTCCTTTGTGAAAAAAGAAATTGGTGATTTGTGGTAGATTGCGCATATCTTAAAGCGGAACGCTACTCAACCGTTTCGGGTTCAATTTGATTCAGTTCCACATTTTTATATTTGGCATAGTTGTATCCACTTTGCCACCATTTGGTCATTTTTTCCTTATCAAACACCAAGGAGTTGGTCGTTAAGACCGTTGGCGTATAATAGAAGTTGATGATTGCTTCATTGTGCCCGGCTACCAACTTTCCTATGCGAATGTTCTGATACTCGATTCGGTCTAAAATAAACTCAAAAATGGTCGTTAAAAGGGAGAAAGGGTTTTTAGAGGGCATTCTATTCAAATGATTTACTTCTGTCTGAAGTATGATTACATCTATTTCGGTAGCACCTCTTTTAACGGCCTCCTCAATAGGAACCATATTACCCAATCCGCCATCCGCATATTCACAACCGTTTTTACGCACCAAACTCATAAAGGGCGTATAGTTACAGGAAATCCAAATCCATTCGCAGAATTCTTCATACGAAAAATCATTAATACACTTATACTCTACTTGGTTTAGGGAAAGGTTCGAGACCGTAACCACTATTTCTTTTGGGCCGTTCTTTAAAATATCAAATTCTTCTTTAGTGAAACAATCACGAATTAATTTTAGAAGGTTCCGGCTTTCTCCAAAGGTTTTTTTACCTCGATAAAAATTCTTCAAAATGTTCCAGTGGTTCATCCCGATAGTATCAACCCCGTGTTTGCGTTCTACCGTAAAAGGGCAATTACTAAAGATACTTTTTTGGTTTACCGAGGTATAGACATTTTTTATTTTGGCAATCTTTTCGAGCGCCAAGTGGGAAATCAACAAACTACCTGTTGAAGTACCAATGAACAAGTCATATCGATGGCCCAATTCCTCCATCAAATATTGAGCTACTCCACCTGCAAATGAACCTTTGCTTCCTCCTCCTGAAATCACCAGTGCACGCATACTTAATTTATTTTACTCAATTATCACTATTTATATTTTTCAACAGTTATGTCGCAATTGGAAGTCAAATTCACCTTCAACACCTTAGGGCTTATTCCATAGGTAATTTACTACCAACATATTTTTTCTGACTCGGTTTCAGCTCATCCATGAGCCCTGTAATTCGCTCTTTGTAAGTCGTATCTTTAATCAACTCATCCAACAAGTTTCGTGCAAATTTTTTAAACTGCCAGGAATGATGCTCGGTAGCATCAATCAAATCTAGTAAGTTTTTATCTGTAAAGCCAAAAGCTTCCTTCAAATATTCAAAACTAATCCGTCGAATCTCAAAGGAGTAAACGGGTGATGTATAACCACTAAGTTCGTCAAAATATTGCTTGGTTGCCGAGGGTTCATATCCATTCGTTAATACCGCTAAAGTAAGCCACAATAGACGGATGTTCTTATTTGGAAAACCAATTACCCCTTTTGTTTTATCCAAATAACGGGCACGGTCTTCAGGATAACCAAGCCATAATTGCAATAAGGCATTTTCAATCGTAACATAACTTGCATCGTTCAACAAGGTCTCAAATTCCGCTCTCGGCAACTGTTTAATATCCGACAGCAATGCCAATGCTTGACGCACTTTCACGGTATCGGTAGCAAATGCCGCCTCGATACTTTTTTCCGAAAGCTTCTCGGAATAATAGCGGATCATATGACTTCTCAAATGAACCGATCGGGTTTCGTTCCAATATGTTTCAAAGTCAACTTTCGCTGTTGTTGCCGAATTCAAATCGGACTCCATTTTAAATAGTGCCTTTAGGGAAGGTGAATGCTTGGCCAGGTTCACTTTTACATTTATTGAAGGGAGTTGCGTATCAACCAACCAAGAAGCCTTGAACTTTTGCAGGTCTTGGTTACTGGCATTGGCCATTTCCGTAAGAAAATCGTCTACTTGCACATTCGAATACCGATATTTATCTAAAAAATTTCGAATGCCCAATTGGAAAGCAGCGTCTCCTACTTCATCGCGCAACATGTGTAATGCCAGCGCTCCCTTTTCATAAAAAACAAGACTGCTTGCTTTGGGGTCTAAAAGGCTCTGGCCCTTTCCTTGTTGCGCAACTTCCTCTAATTGCTTCCATGAACGATACAATTTCCAAAAATAATGATCATCCCCAAAAATTGCCTTTTCTGCCAAATAGGCGTAATAGGTAGCGAAACCTTCATGCAGCCAATGATGTTCTCCGTTTTCTTCGGTCACCAAGTTTCCGAACCATTGATGCGCCATTTCATGCGCATTTACATTTACATAGTTTTTATCAACAAAAGCGGTAGCATCGATCATATAACCGTCAGCAAATACCGTTGTGCCCGTATTTTCCATTCCAGCATACAAAAAATCATGTACGGGAACTTGTTTGTAATTCTGCCAGGGGTAGGCGACGCCGATTTCATTTTCCAAAAAATCAAAAATACGCTTGGTGTAACGAAAGGTTGGCTCTACCCTAGCACTGTCTTTGGGATAATAATAATTATAGATTGGTGTTTCACTTTTCGAAAGCAAGGTTTGCTTCCTATATGTTCCTATGACAAAGGCAAGAAGGTAACTGCTCATGGGATTTTCCATATCATACCTATGGGTAACTTTCCCTTCTTTTGTAACGGTACTTTTATTCAAAAACTTCCCATTGGTCAGTACTGTTGATTGGGCGTTAGCGATAATACTGATATCAAATTCGATCTTTTCGTTCATATCATCGAAACTGGGCAACCAATGGCTGGTGTACTTACCCTGGCCTTGCGTCCATATCTGTTCATTTCCTTTTACTTTATCATCCCATCCTAAAAAATAAACTGTTTGTTTCGGTTGCGCCTCGTATACTAAAGTCAGAATGTGTTTCCTACCCTTTTTAAATTGAGCATGGATATTGATTCTGTTTCCATCAGAATCATAACGTACCTCTTTGAGGTCAAGTAGTACCTTTGAATAGCTCATATGATGCGCATCCAAAAAAAGAGAATCTACGTTTTCTAGTACTTCGAACTCATAGGCAACCTCACCCTTAATACTTTTTGTATGCGGAATTGGTTCTATCAATACCTCCGCTCTTACAAAGTCGACCTTATCCTGGTGCTGCGAGCACATTGGCCAACATAGAATTAAAAATCCGATAGTAATCAGTAGTCTCATAAAACGATTTGAACCAAACTTCGAGCCAAATTTACCATTTTAGTTTGTTGCACTTGTATGTCCGAAGTCCTAATTTAGTAGAATGAACGCTAATCTCTTACAAACACCCATCGCTTATTTAAAAGGTGTTGGGCCAAATCGAGCAGATACCTTGCGTTCTGAACTGGGCATCGCTACGTATCAAGATTTACTGAACCTTTTTCCCAACAGGTATATCGATAAAACGCGCTACTATAAAATTGGGGAGCTACAACGCAACAGTGCCGATGTGCAGATTGTCGGGAAGATCATTAATATCAAAACCGTAGAACAGAAGAGAGGCAAACGATTGGTGGCTACTTTTCTGGATGATACCGGCAAAATTGAGCTCGTTTGGTTTCGAGGCCAAAAATGGATTCGAGAAAATTTAAAACTCAACGTCCCATATGTGATTTTTGGGCGTTGCAATTGGTACAATGGAACCTTTTCAATGCCCCATCCTGAAATGGAATTGCTTACAGAACACAAGCAAGGTGTTAAGGTACATATGCAGCCGGTATACCCTTCCACTGAAAAACTCAGTAACAAAGGCATAACAAATCGGGTGGTCAGCAAATTAATTCAGCAACTTTTCGCAGAAACCAATGGCCGGTTTTCTGAATCGTTGGCACCAGCTCATTTACAAGAATTGAAATTACTACCGAAGCACGAGGCCATGTTCAACATTCATTTTCCGAAAAATGCAGAATTATTGGCCAAGGCACAATTCCGCTTAAAATTTGAAGAACTGTTTTACATACAAATGCAGTTGATTTCAAAAAAGTTGCTGCGAAAACAGAAAATTAAAGGATATAATTTTGATCAAGTTGGCACGATGTTCAATGATTTTTATACAAACCACCTGCCCTTTGAGCTTACAGGAGCACAAAAAAGGGTCATCAAAGAAATTAGGGCCGATTTGGGCAGTAACGCACAAATGAATCGGTTGTTACAAGGCGATGTAGGTTCTGGGAAGACCATTGTGGCCGTAATGATCATGTTATTGGCCATCGATAACGGATTTCAGGCCTGTTTAATGGCGCCTACTGAAATTCTTGCGAACCAACATTACCAAGGCATTCAGGAATTGCTGAAGAATACCGGAATACAATGTGCATTGCTTACCGGTTCCGTAAAGCAATCGGCGCGGAGGCCGATTCATGAAAACTTGGAAAATGGGACGCTGCAGATTCTAATCGGAACCCATGCATTGTTGGAAGACAAAGTACAATTTAAAAACCTTGGTCTTGCCATTGTTGATGAGCAGCACCGCTTTGGGGTTGCACAACGGTCCAAATTATGGCATAAAAATACGGTTCCGCCACATGTATTGGTGATGACGGCCACTCCTATTCCACGTACCCTGGCTATGAGCCTATATGGTGATCTTGACATCTCTGTAATCGACGAACTCCCCCCTGGCAGAAAACCGATCAAAACGGTACACCGGTTTGATAGCAATCGCCTTAAGGTGTTTCGTTTTATCCGGGATGAGATTAAAAAAGGGCGGCAAATTTATGTGGTCTACCCCTTGATTCAGGAGTCCGAGGCGTTGGACTATAAGGATTTGGTGGACGGTTATGAGAGTATCGCCCGTGATTTTCCGTTGCCTGATTTTCAAATATCAATTGTTCATGGTAAGATGAAACCGGCCGACAAAGACTATGAAATGGAACGCTTTGTAAAAGGCGAAACGCAGATCATGGTCGCTACTACGGTCATCGAAGTTGGCGTGAATGTCCCGAACGCTTCCGTGATGATCATTGAAAGTGCAGAGCGTTTTGGGTTATCGCAACTACATCAATTGCGGGGACGCGTGGGCCGTGGAGCCGATCAAAGCTTCTGCATCCTGATGACGAGCCATAAGCTATCGGCGGAAGCTAAAACCCGCTTGGAAACCATGGTAGCGACCAACGATGGTTTTGAGATTGCGGAAGTAGATTTACGGTTGCGCGGGCCAGGGGATATTATGGGAACCCAACAAAGCGGTATTTTGAACATGAAAATTGCCGACTTGGTAAAGGATAATGACATTCTACAAACCGCTCGGCATTACGCAATTAAGCTCCTAAAAGAGGATCCCCGCTTGGAAAAGCCTGAAAATCTTATTGTACGACACGCCTATTCTCAATTGGTAAAACACAAAAATATTTGGAATTATATTAGTTGATTAAAACGAATATTTATCTCAAATAAATATCAATCAGGAGGGCCGCCATCCGAGTATTCGAAGCTAACAGTTCTGATCTGGGGAGCCAAGCCAGTAAGATTGGTACTTCTTACCGTGAATTCAAAACTATAAGGTTCACCACTGGCGCCTGCAAATCCACTTAATTGTCCCGAGGTGTTGCCCGGATTAACATTAAACCACTCTGTATTTATATAACCCACTCCATCATACGTAAATGTTGAAAGTCCTATACCTCCACCTCCGGGATTATTTTGATTAAAGGACATTTCAAACTGAATACCTGCATCTATAGCAGCTTGGTTTCGCGATATTCGGAATCGAATAGTCACCGGATCATTGGATGGACTTGGAACTGGGTCTATGGTAAAAGAAAAACTTGGGGGGCTTGTAACTTCTATGGGGAATGTTCTAGAATCGCTCGCCCCATCATTGTCGGTGACGGTCATTGTTGCGGTATAATTGCCAATAGTTGTATACTCATGGCTGGTCTCAAATGGAAATCCACCTGACACCACAGCTGAGCCATCTCCAAAATCATACTCGGTACTTACAATTGTTCCATCGTCATCGGTAGAGCCAGGATTTTTGAACGATACATTGAGTGGTGCACCTCCCGAAATAGGGAATGCAGTACCTACCGCAGTAGGGGGTTGATTTGCTGCTGCATTTACAGTAACTGTCATCGAATCTGAAGCCGTTGCTCCATCATCGTCGGTCACAGTCAGGGTAAACTGATAACTACCTTCCGTAAGGCCAAAAACAGTAGTAGACAGTGTTGTGGTATTGGTAATGGATAGTCCCGATGGAACAGAAGTCCAAAGATAAGAGACAATCGTTCCATCCGTATCTTGTGCAACTCCTGTTAAATTTGCAATATTATCAGGTAGTGTTAATGTGATGTTCGGGCCAACATCAACCGTTGGACGAACATTTGCAGCAGCGTTCACTGTTATGGTCACGGTATCAGAACCAGTAGCACCATCATCATCGGTAACGGTTAAATTAAAGATATAGACACCTTCAACCAAACCGGTAACTGTTGTGGATGCATTAGAGGGGTTTGTTATTGAGGCCACTCCCCCGCTCTCCTTAGTCCATTGATAGGTGCTGATGCTACCATCACTATCAACACCGTTTCCTGTAAGGGTTACAGAGCTGGTAGGCAATGTAATGCTTTGATCGGAGCCCGCATTGGCAACTGGGGCTTGGTTCGGGTCGTCGACCCCAGTGACCGTCACTGTTACAGTAGCACTATCGGAACCGCCATTGCTATCGTTGATTCTATATACCACCGTGGTTTGTTGACTATCCCCGTTTTTTAGTGAATCGAACTCCCCATTAGGGTCAAACAACAGATTTCCTCCTGCACTT
>CALIIC010000197.1 GCA_938020445.1 uncultured Flavobacteriaceae bacterium
CCAACCATTGTTTTCATAGTCAGGATGCAGTGCAATATCTAGCAGCCCCCCTTGTCCACGATTATAGACTTCCGGAACATTGTCGATCATCGTTTTCCGGCCGTTTATAAAATGGATCAACGACCCGGTTTTTTCGGTAACAAGCATGCCGCCATCGGGTAGGAAAGCCATTCCCCACGGAATCTGCAGTTCATCGATCAGTAAGGTTGCTGTAAAAGGCATCTCTTTAGGTGTATCTACTTGATTTTCAATATTTTGAGCACAAGACATGTGAAGTGTAACAGCAAACAAGGATAAAAACAACACACTATTTTTCATATTCCAACGTTAGATAATTATTATTAAGGTAGCCTCAGGGCTATAATATAAAGAGAATTTATAAGTTTAAACAATTACGCTAAAGAATATTCAGATTCCCAAAGTCGCTTATTCTTTTCAAAGAAACTTAACCTATGCTCCCAAAAAAAACAAGGCACCTCGTGTATGCCGTACTATTGCTTCTTCTTTCGGCAGTATGTACTTCGGCAATTGCAAATACCAATGTTTATGAGTTTATAGCAGAGGTCGTGACGGTCGTACAGCCGGAAACAACCCAGACAACTATTCCCAGTGATGGTCTCAAGAAACAACGATTTAAAACTTCCGATGACAATTCAGCGGATGCCCTTGCGGCACCCTTGTTCTTTAACATAGTTGGGGCAGATGAGGTGGTGACATGTGCAAATACAGGAGCACAAGTATTTAGATTTAATCTTTGTGGAGATTTCGATGATCGGGTAATAACGTTGTCGGGGAGCTTTAGTTCTATCAACTGGTATCAGCTTGGAGGTTCTTGTTCTCCCGATATAAACAACGATTGCCCTGATACGAATGCGAGTTGTTATGGGACACCGATACAAACTGGTCCGACTTTCAACTTAAGTGCGTTATCTATCTCATCTACTGTGGGAGCGGAATATAGGGTAGTTGCAGATGGTCAGCAATTCTTTTTCAAAGTAAAAAAGAGCAGCATTACACAAACATTCGTAAAAAACGATGTGATCTGCGGGGTTCCGGGAAGAATACAAATCACGAACCTATCGAGCGCCTATGAGTTTAGTATTGATGCAGGAAGTGGTTTTGGCCCATGGCAAGGGGCGATTTTCGATAACTTGGCAGCTGGCACGTATATCGTAAAGGCAAGACTTCAAAGTACGCCCGATGCTTGTGAGTACCCATATGCTCCTATTATTATCGATCAACAGGACATGGATATCGACGTTACTTTTGTTGATGCCTTGTGCTCCGGTGAAACAGGAAGTATTACGGTAAATGCCACTCCGGGAATTGGTCCTTATAAATATACCTTATTAGATGCTGCCGGAATTGCGCAGGAGTTTACCGCCTTTGTTTCCGATAATCCTTATACTTTTTCAGCTGTAGGTTTTGGTACATATACGGTACAAGTTGAAACGCCGCAATGTACGGGAGATCCTTTGAACGGGATCGATCCGCCACGACAAAGCTTAGATACTTCTGGGAACCCCATTGTAATAGGGAACGGTGTTGCGCCTTTGGATGCAAGAGCCGAACCCAACAGTAGTTTTAGTACAGCCTGTGGTATTACCAGTGTGGACATTACGGTATACACTTCTGGAGGTACCGCACCCTATACGTATATAGTAAATGGTGCAGGGCCTTCTAGTCCAACATATACCGATAATAGAATAGAAACGGTGACTACGCCGGGTACCTACGAATTTACAATTACCGACGCCAACGGTTGTGAAATTACCGCTTCGGCCAATGTGGCGGAGCTTACTCCTCCCGACATTACAGTGAGTGGTGTAGATGGTACCTGTACAAACGGAGGTGCTCGATTGGAGTTTACCATTTTGGATGCCAAAGGCTTTGATTTATCTTTTAGGGCAGACCCCGCAGACCCTTGGAGTACCAACCCAATTCTTTCTGTGACGGCGAATACCTATACTAATATAGAAGTCTTATATGAATCAGGAGCATTTAGCTGTATTCTTGCGATACCCACTCCTGTAACGGTTACCGAAGTAGGTTCCATTAATGGTAACGCAGTAAAAATAGCAGACCGCACCTGTATTCTTGGTGGCGGTGTAAACGGTGGTGAGATAGATATTCAGGGAGTTTCCGGAGGTTCGGGGACCGGTTATCAATTCAGTATTGATGGGGTGAACTTTAGTCCAGCATCGAACTTTCCCGGACTAGCGGCCGGTACCTATGCACCTGCTATTATTGATGATAGTGGCTGTAGAAGAGACTTGACACCAATTACGATAGACGATGTAGACCCACCAACAGACATCACTTTTGCACAAAGTAATATCAACTGTACGGCAGCGACGTCTGATGTGCAATTGACGCCTACAAGTACCAATGCGATTGCGACCTATGAAATATTGACCCCTATTACGCAATCCAATGCAACAGGTTTGTTTACAGGCTTGAATACGGGTACTACCTATGAATTTCGTATTACCGATGTAAACAACTGTAGCTATACGGAAACCTTTACCCCTGTACTTACCAGTTCTATACGTGCTCGCGTAAGGTCGGGCGGAGATCTTCGCGTCTGTACAGGTGCGACCGATGGCACTGGTACCTTTTTAATAGACGGATTTGCAAACAATTATACCTATGATATTAATAGCGGGTTGTTCACGGGCGGACCTCAAAATGATTTGGAAGTAGATTTACCACCTTCCGGGGCAGGAACATACACTATTACGGTTACCGATGTAGATACAGGGTGTACCGATACGGCTTCTTTTACCATAGATGCACCAGCCGCTCCGGTTGATTTAACCGCCAATGTTACCGATATGGCATGTTCCAATGGGAATATAGGAAGGGTAATTGCAGATGCCACAGATGGTTGGGGAGGCTACTTGTATACTTTGACGTATCCAGGTGGTGGAACCACCGTTGGCCCGAAAACGGGTAGAACTTTTAACAACCTTTCACTTGCAGGGACCTACACTTTATCGGTTCAAGATGCGGAAGGATGTACAGACAGCCTTACATTTGATTTGACACCTATCGATGCGCCAACGATTGCCCTAGATGCTGGAGCTACCGACTATTGTTATATTCCCGGACCAGGAGCTACCATTGGGGTCACTTCTACTGCCGGATCGGCGGCTATAGGTACCCATCAGTTCCGAATTAATGGTGGCGCCTTACAAGCAAGTCCTGTTTTTACTGGCCTAACTCCCGGTAACTATACCGTAGAAGTTGTTGATGCGAATAACTGTCGAGACCAAATAAATGTTACGATACGCCCTCAATTAAGAGTCAATACAAGCATCGATACCGCTATTCCATGTGGCGGTGCTCCGGGGCAAGTGAGAGTGCAGGTCACCGGCGGGTACCTGGCAAATGCCACACCCAAAGAGTATCAAGTAAGTGATGATAACGGAACTACTTATGGCGCCTTACAGCCTTTGACTGCAAATAGCTTTCTATATTCCGTAACTGCTGGAGGAACCTATATCTTTAGAGTGACTGATAATGAAGGTTGTGAAGCGTTTTCATCGCCACTTACGGTAGATCCACCGGTACTGATAGCACCGGCTACTGCTACCGCGACGCCTGTAAGTTGTGGGAACACAAGCAATGGAATTGTTACGATAACCCCAGATGCAACAAGTGGTATTCCACCATATGAAGTGAGTTTTAATGGTGGTGCCTTCGGAACCCAAACCGTTTTTTCAAACTTACCGGTAGGTACATACCCTTATATTGTTCGTGATTCACGTGGATGTGAAACACCTCCAGCCGATGTTGTGGTAAATTTGGACACAACTGCTGCCCCAGATGCAACTGTAAACCCTGTAGATGCAACTTGTAGCGGAGGAAGTATTTTATCCGGAAGTATAGAGATCGCCAGTGTCACGGATGGAACTGCTAATTTCAGTTTCATAGTGGTTGATAACCTAGGAAATGAGGTGGTAAGAGCTGATAATGTAGACCCTATTTCCTTGCCGATTACCCTTACAGATCCGGGATTGGTGACAGGAAATTATACCGTTATAACCTTAGATGCGAATGGTTGTCGTGATGAAGACACTGTAACTATAGATGCAACCGAGGTGATTATAACCCCGATCAACTTTACATCCGCTATCAGCTGTGATGATACCGGTTTCACCTATACCGTACAGGTAACTCCTACGATTTTCCCAACGCTACCGACCTACCAGATCCGTTTGGCAGGTCAGCCTGCCTTCTATGCATTGAACAATAATGCGGGGCCAGATACACATGAATTTAGTAATACGACCGACGGCATTCAATACGGAGTGGCCTATACCGTTGAGGTTTTGGCACCAAACGGTTGTATTTATGAAGAAGTGATACCCCCTGTTGACGGATTTTCAGCCTTGGATGTTACCGCAGTTTCTACTCCCGGTTTTTGTGATGTGAATAGAAATGGAGAAATCACTTATACGATATCAGGTTTTACGGTAGGTGATAACCTGCAAGTAGAATTATTAAATAATGATGATGGTACGCGAATTGTTATTGAAACGGTCACACCCGGTTCAGACCCCTATGCCAATACTTATTTGACCTTACCTGGCGATTATCAAATTATAGTAACAAATTTGACCGATACCTGTACCGACGCTGTTGGAATAATTATTGACCAAAACCTGCCCTCGATAGATATCCTGGCAGAAGAACCGGCGAATTGTAACGCCGCGGGACAAATAACAGTGCAAGGTGCCGGCGGAGCCGGTGGACCGTACGAGTTCGCTTATATGACTTCGGGATCAACTCCCGTTGCAGGCGACTGGACTACTGATACTACTTTTATTGGCCCTGCCGCAACTTACGATGTATATGTAAGAGACAGCAGCGGATGTACTTCTTTTGCAATTGCAACAATTATTCAGTTAGATCCGGATTTACCGGTGCCCGGACTAAATGTTGACAATCAGTGTGTTGTAACGGCCACGGCATTTGATATTACCGTAACGATGCCGGGAGCTACCGATACGCCAAGATTTACCCTTGCTGGAGATACTCAATTTGGTGTGTTGAATGGGGGAACCGGACTTTGGGAGTATACCTTCCAAGTAGGAAGCCCTGGTAGTTATACCGTAGATGTAGTAGACGCGAATGGTTGTACAAGTACCGCTACTGCAGAAGTGTATGAATTTTTAAGTGCTTCGGGCGATTTTAGTAACATGCCAAATTGTAATAGTCCGGATGGTACCATTACAATGCAAGTAATAGGAGGTAGCAATCAATTTAGTTACCAATTGCAAGATGCTGGTGGTATTGATATTGGAGCTCCGGTAACAGGAGACCGAAATGCTGGTATTTTAACCAATGTTGCCCCGGGAACGTATCTTGTTGAGGTTACCGATACGGAGACCTTATGTGATTTTACCGTAAACGTACAATTGGTTGCGGCTATCGTACCCATTATTGATAATGAACTAAAACAAGACATCACGTGTGAAGGAGAGGATGATGGTAGTATCGATATTTTATTGCGTGCCGGTACCGACGTGGATACGCCTATCGAATTCATTTTGAACGATGTAACCGGTGGTGTAGAATTTACAAGAAACAATACAGGAAGTTTTAGCGACCTACCACCTTCGCAATATCAGGTAGAAGTGGTGACGGCAAGAGGTTGTTCAGTACTATCCGGGTTAATTGACATTATAGAACCGTTGGATTTTCAAATCACTGCCAGTGCTCCGGACTTTGCGTGTGAACCTGGAGCGAATAGGTTCAGTTCCACAATTATTACGGTGAGTATCGTTGCTGGAAGTGAAGGTACACCGGGCTTGGTTCCCGGTCAAGAATACCAATATAGTATTACTGGTTTTGACAACTATCAGTATAGTAACACCTTTGAAATTGTAGATAACGGCTCACCACAGAATATTACGGTGTACGCGATTGATGCAAATGGCTGTCCTACGACCTTCAATGTTCCGACAATCAATCCACCGACCGACGTTGTTCCAAGTCTTGTGGTCTTGGATCCATTAAACTGTCGTGACCCGGAAAGAGTAGAAATCAGCGCAACAGGTACAACAAGTTTTACGATTATTACCACGGCGCCAGGTGCAACTGTAGTAGCCGATGTAAATGGAACGGACACTGCTCCAGCTATAATTTCTTTACCAGTTACAGGAGATTATCTATTCGTGTTACGGGATAATATAGGTGGTTGTGATTATCCATTGCCCCTACACATGGTGCACACACCAATAGACCCCGTAGCGGTCATTAGCGAGGCAAACCCAGTACAATGTGCGATCCCTGGAGATACCGGTTCCCTGTTTATAGAAGTTACAGATTATGTTGGTGTATACAACTATACTGTATACGAAGCTTCAGATCTAGGTAAGACAACACCCATTACGACAGGAAGCTTTGATACGAACAACTTCCCTGATATTAGTGGCGACCAAGCGCGAATTACCGGACTTGGTGGTGGAAGTTACTTCGTAGAGGTAGTATCTGCTGCAAACCCATTTTGCTCCACAGATAGCGGTATCGCAACGATTCGTGTGCCGAATGGAGCATTGGATGTGCAGGCTGTTGAGATAGGAAATGTAAGTTGTGACAACAATACGGGAACCATCAACGCAACTGGTAGTGGAGGCTGGGATATCTCGGCTTATGAGTACCGGCTTTTACAGGATAGCGGTAGTGGATTTGCAGAGATTGTTGCCTTTGGCCCGGCAAACGAATTTTCGAACCTTTCAAGTGGTAGTTACCAAGTTGAGATTCGAGACTTAGAAGGCTGTACCGATACTTTTGATATTGTTTTGAATCCTATTACGCCGATTTCTGCCGGAATCCGAGAACCGTTGGGCCTTGTTTGTCCTGGTGGTAATAATGCGGTACTTGAGGCATATGATCTCATTGCCGGCACTCCCGGTGCTGCCGGTGGTGTGGCAGGAGCTGGTTATAAGTACCAATTAATATATCTGAACAGTAATAATATTGCCGATGAACGAGATCGTAGTGGTCTTCAGGACGATCCTACTTTTATAGGTACCGGTGGTGGCGTAATCAGTGCTGGTTGGTATGCGATTGAAGTAACTTCTAGTTTCAATTGTAGTTTTATTACACCGCCCTATGAAGTGATTCCACCGCCTCCTGTAGATCCCAGATTGGTACAGACACGTGTGCCTGGTTGTGGAGGTCGCGGGGAAATGATGTTGACAATCGAAAACCCTGATCCCGATCCTACGGTTCAATATGAATATCTTATACAAGAGAATGGCACCCCTGTTGGTACATTTGCATTGCTTACGGGTCTTACATTGACCTTCCCAGGAGATGCGGGGATCACCTATCAGGTAGACATACGTAAGTTCGATCCTTCGAATGTTTGTGCGCCCGTACGGTCCAATGGTATTACCATGACCGATGCCAGTGGAATTGCCCTGAGCGTAAACAGCCCTGATGATATTTCATGTTCTTCTCAGTTAGATGGACGAATCGAATCTTTTTCCATAGGTGGCGTAGGGAATGAACAATATTTCTTGTACCGTGGAGACCCGGGAGCAGATGCCTACAACCCGCTTGCCTCCTCTATCTTGGTAAGAGGTCCGCAAGATTTTGGAACCTTCGAAGGTTTGGATACAGGATCTATAGCCTTAGGAACCGAATATTATGTAATTGTAGTGAGTGGAATTTCTGGTTGTGGAGCCGTATCACCACCGATTGAAATTATAAGACCAGAACCAATTTTGTACACCCCATCAAGAACTCCTGTAAGTTGTAACGGAGAAGAAGATGGTACTATCACCATTGAAGTAACAAGCGGTGGTGTTGGTCTGATTCAATTTGCGATCGAACCCAATTTTAACGAATTCTTTAATGATCCGGCGACACCAGGAATATATACGTTTGATGAGTTGGCAGCTGGCACCTACGAGGTCTTGATCCAAGATGCAAACGGTTGTTTCGAAAAAGAATTCGTCACCGTAGAGCAACCAGATGAGTTAATGATCAACAATATTCAGGTGACTCCTGAACTATGTATTGATGCGAGTGATGGTACCGTACAATTTGATATTTCAGGAGGAACGGCCTTCAATGATCCATTGGTTAGTCCGGTTTCTTATTTCGAATACAAAATTGAAATGATCGATCCTATAGATGAAACGGGTACAGGCGTATATCAACCTTATTTTGGTCAAGTGATTCAGAACCTTCGAGGTGGTGCCTCTTACGCTATTTATGTACAAGATGCCAATCTGTGTCCAGATGTTGAATTCTTTACGGTCGACATAGGAGTAGACCTTACCGCTGAGCCAAGTGTGCTTTATGGTTGTGAAGGGGTGTTCCCGAATAGCACTGCTGAGGTGACGATGCAAGATACCAGCTTGCTTCCGGAGCTGTTATTCTATTTAGAGGATATGAATGTACCTGGTGGTACCTTAACACAATCAGAAATGATTGCGCTGGCTGGTACAGAACGCTCTTGGGGCGATTTACCGGCAAGTCAGTATACCGTGCATATCTTTCATTCCAATGGTTGTTCGAGTACCGAAACCTTTGAAATCGATGCCTATGAGGAGTTGACCTTGGTGGCAGAAGCTACAGGACCGAATGAAGTTACTGCAATCGCGACCGGTGGCTATGGAGGATACGAATTCTTCTTCCAAGGAACCTCACAAGGAACCGATAACATCTTCTTGTCGAACCAAGATGCGTTGGTAGAAGTACGCGTTGTAGATTCAAGAGGGTGTGTTGCCACAGCATCCATACCATTCATCTTTACCGGAAAATTGGAAATCCCGAATTTCTTTACCCCGGACGGGAATGTTGAAAACGACGAATTTGTGATACAGGGAAGAGAATTCTTCCCAAATATTGAAGTGAAGATTTACGACCGCTACGGCCGTGTAGTTGCCATCCTGAATCAAGTTGAAAACTGGGACGGTACCTACGAAGGAAAAGAATTACCTTCAGGTGATTACTGGTATGTTGTAAATCAAAACGACGATAAGAATACGAGATTTGTAGGGCACTTTACGCTCTACCGATAGCCACAGTTTTTTTAAATCGAACTAGAAAAGGGCTCCTTAATTGGGAGCCTTTTTTGTTTTGGTTCCACTTGATAATATATCGAGTTATTGATAAAATAGTAGCAATTGGTTTCCAACCCGTTTGGTATCTTTCCACTAATAACCAAACCGTATCCTTAACATGAAGAAAATCGGGCTTCTGGCATCCTTACTACTCAATGCCCTGTTGATTTTTTATATTTTTAATACTGATGACAAGGATGAAAAGCCAGAAGTTGTGCAAGATCAGTTGGGTCCTAAACCTACAACGGAAATGGTGATAGATGAGAAGGGGCTCACAGTTACACCGGTGAATATTGTACTGCTTGGAAATTCCATTACCTATCAAGGTGATTGGCAAGAGGTACTTGATAGAAAAGATGTTTTTAATGGAGGAAAACCAGGCTGGACAACCCAACAACTTTCATGGGTCATCAAGAATTTTATTGTTCCGAACAAGCCAAAATTATGCTTTTTTAAAGGAGGTATCAATGATTATACGCTAGGAATCACAACAGATAGAATTTATAAAAACTGTACCATGATCCTTGACTCAATTCACAAAGCTGGTACCATACCCGTTTATACAACAACATTGTATCAAAGAGGAGCAACCGAGCGGAACCTGGCAATTGATAGTCTTAATGCAAGAATGAAAATTTTTTGTACTAAAAATGAGTATGATTTTATGGATTTACGACCTTTTCTATGTAAAGACGGCGATATTCTCGACGATTATATACAAGATGACAATACACATCTGAAACCGGCGGCCTATCCGAAATGGGCAATGGCGATACGGCCTATTTTAGAAAAATATGGCCTAAATTAAACCCGGCGTTAAGAGTAAAATGAGAATAACTCCTTTGATAGCAACATTATAAGGATATCTACCAATACTTTAAAATGAAACAAAACTTTCTACTGATATTAATTTTTATAGTGGGGACCGCAAATGCCCAAGAAAACCTGTTAAAAGGCTGGGAATACATACAAATTGATAGCACCAAACAAATGTGGGGCGATTGGACAGCCCCGGAATGGCTGCGGTACTTTGGTTTGGATGCCGGGGATGTAAACAATGATGGAATGATGGACATCGTTTCCGGTCGGTATATTTATCATAATCCGGGGGGTAGTATGGAAGGGCATTGGCCGCGCACCGTACTTGATGACAACGTAGACGGCATTTTATCTATGGATGTAGATGGCGACTCGTATGCCGACATTATTGCGATGGCATTACCAAACCTTTATTGGTACGAGGCTACGAACCTTGCCGGGACAAGCTATCGTAGAACGGTTATAGGGCAAGTACCCGCCACGGGGCATGTAAACAGTCAAGGTTTTGAAAAGGCCCAACTAATACCAGGAGGTACTTCCGAGTTTGTTATTGCCGGTAATGGGGATATTTATGCGGTTCAGATACCGAAAGATGCCCAAGGCCCATGGAATGTTAAGATGATTTGTAAAAACACTTCGGATGAAGGTATCGGCTTGGGCGATATTGATGGGGACGGTGATTTGGATATCGCCGCCGGAAGAAGGCCCGAGGGGGAAGATGAACCGAAGATTTTGGTATGGTATAAAAACCCGGGAAGTATTGATATTCTATGGAGTCCCGTTGTGGTGGGTGAAAGCATTCATCCGATTGATCGCATAGAGATTGCGGATGTAAACGGCGATGGAAAAGCAGATATTATTGCTACAGAAGAACGGTACCCCGGTCTGGAACCCGATGCCAATCTATGGTGGTTCGGTCAAGAAGACCCGAACAACTGGACTCGCAATAAGATCGTTACCCAGTTCTCGATCAATAACTTGGATATCACTGATTTTGATAATGACGGCGATTCCGATTTATTGACCGCAGAACATAAAGGAGAGGCGTTGGAACTACAACTTTGGTCGAACGACGGAAAAGGGTCGTTTTCGAAGACCATAATCGATACCGGTAAAGAAAACCATTTGGGGACCCAGTGGATAGATTTAGATGCGGATGGTGATCTGGATATCATTGGTGCGGGATGGGATCAACACAAGTATATGCATGTTTGGCGCAATGATGCGATTCGTACCCTTAAGACGGGAATGATGTTCAAAGAACATTCATGGTCCCCCACAGATGCTACAGACGCAGGGAAGTTTCTACGGGTAGGAGGCAAGCTCGACTATGCCGTGAATGCCGATCATTTTCCAAAAGAGAAACACGAAAACGGTTTTATATCCCTTGGAGAGGAAATCGATTTGACCAATGCTATTGGAGCTGAGGTAATCGTAGAACGAGTACAGTCACATGAAGACACCAAAAACTTTAGAGTGCAATGGAATGAAGGGGAGCCAATTCGTTTGCCCGAACCATCCTTGATCAGCTCGCCAGCCACAGACTATATGTTTCATACGAATGTTAGGGTGCCGCTACCTTTGACCGATTTAGTTCAGGGAACAGGAAACAGTTTTAAATTTACCGTCGCAAAAGATCAATCGTGGAACTGGCCTCAAAATTTGGTATATGGGCTGGTGCTACGCATTTATTACAGCGAAAATAACAAGGTAGCCTTTGGAGTCCAAAGCGAAGTGACCGAACTTACATATTCGAACAATGCTGCTCCAAACGAGGTAAAAAAAATTAACTATTGGTTGACCGATACGGAGGATATTGTAGAAGTAACGTACGTCGGACTCTTCGAAGATGTAAACCAGCAGGGAGACGGCAGGTATCGTCAGTTGCAACAACGCTTTCATAGAGGGGAAAGAGTCGGGACCATAGGCGTGTCAAATACACCTCCATTCAAAATAAGTTTTGATCCGGAATGGGTCCCAGACCAACGATTTCCAATTAAAATCCTGGGTCTGGCAACGGATAAGAATGGATTTACGCAGGTTTTTTCGGCAGAGGAAAATCTTGCTTTAAAACGCAATCATTCAGTACATTTAGTAAAACCAACCAAACAAGAACCCTTCTGGACCACCCGGAACGGAGAACATTCACAACAACTAGAGGTCCCATTTGATTTAGGAAAAGGAAGTATGGCCAAAATGTACTGGAATAGTTGGAGTCCTTGTTACTCAAAAGGGTTTGATTTGAACGGTACCGTTCAATCTCCAGATGCCGAGGCACCCTGTTATGATGCCCATTGGCATGAAGAACAGTTGACGGCCATGGCATCCTTGAAAAAGGGAATGAATGAATTAAAAACTTTGAAAACCCCGCTGCATGAAGGAAAAATGGTTCATGGGATGGATGTACAATGGCCGGGTATTATGATGAAGGTCAAACGACCAAGGGCTGCAAAAACACTGGTGCATATTTCTGAAGAACTGTTTGAAAAACGCCCTCATTATGTGATACATACAAAAATGGCCACCTATTATTTTGATAAGGCAGGTGGAGGTTTTTCAAGAATTATAGACCAATATGGGAACGATTGGGTAGGTTATAAGACCGAGCCCTGGGATCAATATCCGGCTTCGGCCGCATCCGCTTTTCGTGGGCTTCCCAATTTGGTTTTTAAATCTGAAGCAGATGCTGGCGCAGGACATCCGGGACATGATAAATGTACTTCTGAGGTAATTGCTCCGAACAAAATCAAAACAACAACGATGAGTGGCCTTTGGGAATGGCAATGGACGTTTAAAGAGAATCATGCCATATTAAATGTACTGAAAGTCGAGGAGGGAAAACCTTATTGGTTTCTGTACGAAGGAACTCCCGGCGGAAAGTATCAACCGAGCATATCGTCCTATGGGACCGATGCAACCGGTTTTAAATCAGATGTTCCGGATTTCTTTAAAGGCAGTACAGAATGGAATAATTTTCAATGGGCGTACTTCACCAAAAAGGGAGTTGAGAATACATTTTTTGTCGCACAATTGACGCCTGACGCCCATACAGATATGATGTCGTATCTTGGAAATACGGAAGAAGGAGCAGCGAGTCCGGATGGTATGACTGTTTTCGGTTTTGGCCGCGGTAAAGATACAGCACCCTTGCTGACAGGAAAGAATAACTTCCTGATTGGTTGGGCGGATTACGGGGTAAATGACCAGGCGGATCATCAAAAAATAAGTGCATATATTCAAAATCAACTGAATCGGTAAACAACCTTTTACCTATAAAATATAGAGAGATGAAAAAATACTATTACCCTTTGGCTTGTGCGGCGGTTATGTTAAGTACTGGAGCTTTTGAGTCCTGTAAGGATGTCAAAAAACAAGAAGCACCTGCTGCCGAAGAAGAAGTAAAAAAAGAGTTGGCTTTTGAACAACGAAAAATAGTAGACAGCGCAAAATTTTGGTGGGCCCATACTCCCAAAGACGTTACGGGAGATGGTATTGCCGATCTTGTTTTTATCAATAACAATTCCGCTGGCGGGTATTTGGGGTACTACAAGGGGCAAAAAGAAGAAGGCCTATGGGAACTTACTATTATTGCCGAGCAACCTACTACAGGCGGACTTTTCGCCGGAGGGGATTTGGAAGCGAATGATATTGACGGGGATGGCGATATCGATGTGATCGGAATTAAACATCCCGGAGAGTGGACAGATGCGGGTGCAACCGCTGAATTATTCTGGTACGAAAATACCGGGGATACATGGAAACCACATTCGATAGGAACTGTTCCTGACGCCGTAAAAGATGTAAGTTTCACTGATTTTGACACCGATGGCAAGATGGATGTTGCCATTTTGACTTTTGATGAGCATACGCTGACTATATTTAAGCAGAAAGATGCCGATACTTGGGAGCGGGTGCAATACATTCAAAACGATGTGCTACATGAAGGAATGGATGTGGGGGACCTAAACAATGATGGCTATCCCGATATCGTAGCGACCGGCCTGATCTATTACAACCCTGGTACGGACCTAACCAAAGAATGGACTGTCGAAAACCTGAACGAAATGTGGAACAATCAAGAAGGTGATTGGTCTCGAAACGGTACCAAAACATTTATGCGAGACATAGATCAAGATGGGAGGGCCGAAATATACCTCGCCCATTCCGAAAGGGCGGGCTATCCATTGGTAGCGTATAAACGAATGAACGGAAAATGGCAGCATCGTGTGATCAAAGATAGCATTGCCGCCTGCCATACGCTTCAGGTGTATGATTTTGATATGGATGGGTTTTACGATGTTCTGGCAGGGATCAATTTCGCTAGGGCGGTGAATCTGGAACAGACAAATTTTGATGTTTCCATCTTTTTAAACCAGGGAAACTATACCGATTATAAGGAAATGGTGATTGAAAAAAATGGTATTTATAACGGACAGGTGATTGACTATGACGGGGATGGGGATATGGATATTTTTAGATATCCCAACCACGAGGCGACCGATTTTTTCATTTTGGAAAATACCATTCAGTAACGATCACCCGTACGGAAGCTATAAAAGTTGATTCGCAATTTTGAATCGTGGTATTTTCATCCGAACTTACCGCGGATAAGAATAGAACCCCTTGCTTATGCGTACGCTCGTACTACTGTCTCTTTGCATATTGTTACAATCTTGTGCTGCACAGTCAAAATCACGCTTAATAGATGCTTCCCAAGAAACGATTACCAAAGAAGTATTCGATTACTACTTGTATTTTCCTGAGAATTATGAAGTTGATTCGGAGGAGAAGTTTCCATTATTGCTATTCTTACATGGTGGTGGGGAGTCGGGGGATAGCCTGGTAGCAGTTAAAAGGAATGGGCCTCCCAAGCTTATTGCAAGAGGAAAACAGTTTCCGTTTCTAATCCTTGCCCCACAGAACCCGCATAAGAGAAAATGGTGGAACACGGCAGCCGTGATACAATTGTTAGACAACATAATTACAGAACACAATGTGGATACCAAAAGGGTATATTTAACAGGGCTTAGTAGGGGCGGAGGTGCAGCTTGGGAAATGGTAGTGCAATACCCTGAAAAGTTTGCGGCGCTGGCAGTTGTTTGCGGTATGACCCCTTTGCCATATGCTTCTTGGATCGATAAGAAAATGCCTATATGGGTATTTCACGGGGAAGAGGACAAATCAATACCTATATCAGAGTCGGAAACCATGGTAGATCGTTTACTTTCAATGGGATATGATGTTCAATTCACAAAGTACCCCGGTGTAGGCCATGATTCATGGATTCAGGCGTACAATACCGAGGAATTGTATGAGTGGTTTGCCGAACAAGCGCGAAAAGATTAAAAAAAGTGTCAAAACGATGAAATAGCAGCAAACTTCTATGGTATTTTTTTAGTAATTTTCTTAGCTAATTAAAACAAATACAATGCTGTTTTTTAACCGATTACGTATAGTAGTTCTTTGTTCGTTTTCTATCCTTTTTACCATAAGTTGTGAGGAATCCCTGCCACCGATAACAGGAGAATTTAGTGAGCAAATTAGGCTCAATCAAATTGGGTATTATCCGAATTCGGAAAAGAAGGCGGTCGTCGTATCATCTCAAAAGGCTGATACATTTCATATAGTCGATAGTGTTACGATGAATGTTGTACTTACAGGCAGCCTCTCACCAGTGCAAGATTGGAAATTGGCGGGAGAACAAGTGCGTATTGCTGACTTCTCTACCGTTTCGGCGAAAGGAACATATATGGTGCTGGTTGGGGAACTTGGTTATTCCTATCCTTTTGAGATTAAAAAAAATGTACTAAAAGAAGTATTCCACGGCTCTGTAAAAGGCTTGTACTATCAAAGAGTCGGAATTCCCTTGGAAAAAGAATATGCAGGTAAATGGCACAGGGCAAAGGCACATGCAGATGACAGTATTCCCTTTCATCCTTCAAGTGGAAAAACAGAGGGCTATATTGCTTCACCTGGCGGATGGTATGATGCCGGTGATTACAATAAGTACATTGTAAATGCTACCTTTCCTTTGGGACAGTTTTATCTATTACAAGAACAATATCCCAACGCAATTTCAGATAATGATCTCAATATTCCAGAGAGCGGAAATGGTAAAAGCGATTATCTTGACGAGTTGAAGTATGAAATGGATTGGGCACTAACAATGCAAGATACCGATGGTGGGCTTTTCCATAAGCTGACGACAAAGAATTTTGAAGGGATGGTAATGCCGAACAAAGCACTTAGTCAACGATATATAGTAGGCAAAGGTACCACAGCCACCTTAGACTTTGCCGCTTGTGCCGCACAAGCCCACCGTGTTTTTAACAAGGTAGATCCAGTATATGCAAATAGCTGTTTGGTGGCAGCTAAAAAAGCCTATCAATGGGCGTTGAAAAACCCGGCAGTCGGTTTTGTCAACCCAGACGATGTGCACACAGGGCAATATGGAGATACCAATTTTGATGATGAATGGTTTTGGGCCAATGCAGAACTGTTTGTTTCAACCAATGATACCAGCTATTTAAACCCCTTAAAAGAGAAAGCCATGAATTTTGAATTCAAGGCAGGCGAGAGCTGGACAGGCTATATGCGTTTTTTAGGAATGTTCTCCTTTTTGAATCACAAAGAAAATATTCCGGCCGATATGTATGCTGCAATTGAAAAAGGCATTTTAAAATCTGCTGATGATTTAGTGGTGAAAGCCAACAAATTTGACTATTTTCAACCAATTGATGATTTTCACTGGGGGTCGAATAGCGATGTTTTGAATGCTGCTATGATCATGGCACAGGCATATCGTTTAGACCCGAAATCTGCGTACTTAAAAGGTGTGCAACAAGCAATGGACTATGTGTTGGGAACCAATGCAATGGGAATCAGCTATCTTACGGGTTTCGGTGACAAAACCCCGATGAATATCCACCATCGGCAAAGTGCAGCTGATGGTATTGAGGATCCGGTGCCAGGCTTGCTTTCTGGTGGGCCAAATAGCAGACTTCAGGATGTTGCGGGAGGTACGGTATATCCTGAAAATCCATCTCCTATGCAGAGTTGGGTAGATCAGGAACCAAGTTATGCAAGTAATGAGATTTGCTTAAATTGGAATGCTCCAATGACCTATGTGTTAGGGTTTTTGGAACAAGAATCAGATTAGACTTTGTATAGATCAAGAGCATCATAAATAAAGACTACCATGCGAAACTTAAAAATCTGGGTACGGCTAATTTTGATATTGATTAGCACTAGTGCTTTCGGAAATGGGAATGATCCGACCCCAAAAAAGAAAAAACCTAGAAACGTAATTTTTATTTTGACCGATGATCATCGTTTTGATTATATGGGTTTTACAGGTAAGGTCCCATGGTTAAAAACACCGAATATGGACAAGCTTGCGGCGGAGGGTGCCTATTTGCCGAATGCATATGTTACTACCTCGTTGTGTTCCCCGAGCAGGGCATCCATCTTAACCGGTCAATTTTCGCATTCCCATACAATTATCGATAATCAAGCACCGAATCCCGGGAATTTGAAATACTTTCCTGAGTATTTGGAAAAAGCAGGATATCAAACCAGTTTTTTTGGAAAGTGGCATATGGGGGATCATGGAGATGAAAAACAACCTGGTTTTACACATTGGGAAAGCTTTCCAGGGCAGGGCGTGTATTACAATCCTACCTTGAATATCAATGGTCAAAGGGTTGCCTACAAAGATTCTACCTATATCACTGATTTGCTAACTGAACATGCTGTTGGTTGGTTGGAAGATCGAGATAAAAAGAAACCCTTTTTTATGTACCTGTCGCATAAAGCGGTGCATGCAGGTTTCAAACCAGCACGTAGGCATAAAGGAACTTATAAGGGCAAACGAATTAGTTTGCCCGCCACCTATGATCAGACAAAAACAGGAAAATATAAAGATTTAAAATGGCCGCAATGGGTTGCTGACCAAAGGATTAGTTGGCATGGGGTTGATTATATGTATCATGATAATCGCGACATCCATGAAATGGTAGTTGATTATTGCGAAACCTTGTTGGGAGTTGATGAGAGTATTGGAACGGTCATGGAATACCTTAAAAAAGAAGGCTTGGATGAGTCGACCTTGGTCATTTATATGGGTGATAATGGTTTTAGCTGGGGAGAGCATGGTTTGATCGATAAGCGTCACTTTTATGAAGAATCGGTTAAAGTTCCTTTATTGGTTCGTTGTCCGGAACTCTTTGAAGGTGGTATTGCTCCCGAGCAAATGGTACAGAATATAGATATAGGTCCTACGGTGTTGGCCGAAGCGGGTGTAAAACAGCCAGAAACGATGCCAGGGGTTTCTTTTGTTCCTATTTTAACAGGTGATACCGATGCTGTGACTCGCAAAGAGGTTTTTTATGAATACTATTGGGAGTACGATTTTCCAATGACCCCTACTGTATTCGGTATGCGAACCGATAAATACAAACTAATGCGATATCAGGGGATTTGGGATAGAAATGAGTTGTATGATATTCAAAATGATCCAGACGAAATGTACAACCTCATAGCCGATCCCGATAAACAGGAAATGGTAAAATCAATGACAGCCGCAATTTATGATTGGTTAGAACGCACCAATGGTATGAACATTCCACTGAAAAGAACTGTTAAATACAGGTTTGGGGATTACAAACATATGAACGAGTACTAAAACTGCTATTCGTTCTCAATAGTGATTGTTCTTGTTTCGGTGCCTTTGCCGTCAAAGAAACGCACCTTATCCATCTTCTGACTAATAGATAGCGAACGACTTGATTGTGATTGAAAACCGTTGCCCCAGTAGTACTCGTGAAGATTTTTACCTCCATTCTTGTATTCGATCAACGCTTTTACCTCATTAGGTGCAAGCTGTATCCATTTAGAGATTTTAGTGGTAGGTTCGAAAACACGAAGTGAATCGTTGTTTTGTGTCGCCACAATCAAAGAGTTTCCATTACCCAAACGAACCGATGCCAAACTTTTTCCATTTCCGGGAACGAAAAAGTGACTCTCCTCTAATTCCGTGGAAGTGAAGGCACCATTCCCCTTGTTTTTTAGGAGAAGACCATTGAACGCATCTGCTTTTCCCTGTTGAACTTCCATACCGAAATCGTTGCCCACAAGCAGTACATCTAGTTGTTGGTCGTTGTCTATGTCCATAACGATTGTTCCATAAACAGGCGCCAATTGTGCTTCCATGGGAAAGGCATGTAGTTCGAATTTGCCGTTTCCAAGATTTTCTACCCATCCACTTTTCATATAGTTATAGGTAAGAATAGTAGCATCGTTCATCATATCCTCTGGAAATATCTCTGGCATCGTCATAGCGCCAAACTCCCCGAAGGAATTAAATTTTTTACGTATACCCACGAATTGTTTGGTGACATCTTGCCATGGGTGATACATATATTCTTTTTTCTCACCGATACTATCGCGTAGGTAATATGATATCAAGGGATCAATTGAACCATTTTGGTCAAGGTCTTTGGCATAAATTCGAACAGGTTGCTCTTGCGTACCACGAAAATAACTGTTCATTCCAAAATTCCCTGCGATATAATCAGTGTCCCCGTCATTATCTAGATCTGCAGGAGTAAGGCTGTTCCACCATCCGGAAGATTGCTTTATTCCACTACTTTCCGTAATTTCCTGTAAACGGCCCTTGACGTTCTGGAAAAATCGAAGGGGCATCCATTCTGTTGCCAAAATCAAATCAGGCCAAGAATCCCCATTAAAATCGGTCCATAAAGCATCGCTTACCAAGCCGGCGAAAACAAGTTCTTTAGAGACTTCTTCCGTTACATCTACAAATTTGATAATTCCGTTTGCACTCTCGTTCCGGAGAATGAAACTTCTATCCGACAAGGGGTAGGAGAAAGAAAGTACCCGACTCCCAACGAATAAATCCAAGTCGCCATCCTGGTCAAAGTCGGCTGCTTTCACAGCCGAAGAATTTGCCGTTATAATGGGTAACGCATTTACGGTCGGTAAAAAATTGCCCTTGCCATCGTTTTCATATAGCACATCCTTATAGAGTTCGGCACCGACTGGGTACTGCCCACAGCCACGCGCAATATAAAGATCTAAATCCCCATCATTATCGGCATCGAATAGCAATGTCCCCGCGTCTTCCTCTAATTTACGGCCTTGCTTTAAACTTGCGTCCCTTCGTTCAAAAGAACCTTCTACAGTCTGTAAAAACACGATTTCGTCAAAGGCCCGGCTTCCCGCAACCAGCATGTCGTCTAACCCATCATTGTTGATATCCCCGACCGAAATGGAAGGGCCAAATTGGGATAATTTATGCGGCAATGTCGTTTGAAAATTAAAATCGATAAAATCATGATCCCCAATAAAGTGATTTAGTTGGTACTTGGCCGCTACTTCCTCAAAGACCTTCTTCTGAATCGAATCGGTTATTCGGGTAAGGGTACGCGTTGGTTCATATGCAATGGTAAGCGCCGTATCGATGCCGGTCTGCAGAACATTTTGTACGCCACCATTGGGCCAATTGATTTTGATACTGTCTATTTTATCGATTTTTCCTAGGCCAAAGTGCAATACTTGCTCCGGTTGGGATAGATAGCCTCTACCGGATAACAGCGCCTTTTTTTGTACCAGGCCACCGGCAAAGATCTCAGCTGATGCGCCAAGTGCATGTTGGTTTTTGGCTTCGCCCTGCAGTTTTATGCGCAGATAGTGTTCTTTCGGATAAAGTGTTTCTGTATGATTTTCCATAAGCAACACCGGATCATTTATATTATTGATGACCAGGTCTAAATCTCCATCATTGTCTAGATCTCCATAGGCAGCCCCGCTAGAGTAGGTTCCAAAATTAAGCCCCCACGCTTTGGTTGCATCTTCGAATGTCAACGCACCTCGGTTTTTAAAAACAAAATTGGGAATCTTTATTTCAGGAATGGCGGCAATCAACTTTTCTTTGCTCAGTAGCCGTTTCGCTGTAACTCTAAAGTCTCCAAAATCGCGATCCGTAACATCTTTTGGAAAACCATTGGTAATCAAAAGGTCTTGCCAGCCGTCGTTGTCATAATCGGCAAAGAGCGGAGCCCAACTCCAGTCGGTTTCTTGAATCCCTGCGTACATGCCCACTTCGCTGAAAATTGGAAAGCCGGTCTCGGGGTTTTTGCCCATGTTAAGCTGTAGTGTATTCCTTGCATATTGAAACTCATACCCGAAACGTTTTGTGAATACTTCTTTTTGGTAGTTACTGGGACCTTGAAATAATTTTTTTCGTTTGTTGTAATAAGGCTGCATTTCTGTGGTATAGATATCCATGCGACCATTGTTATCAACGTCTGCGATGTCACTGCCCATAGAAGAGAGGCTAAAATGCTTGAACATTTCACCTGCCTTATTTGTAAAGGTGCCGTCGTGGTTATTTATATAAATAAGGTCGTTGCTAAGAAAATCGTTGGCTACATAGATATCTAACCATCCGTCTTCATTGAAATCGTGAATGACTGTACTATGGCTGTAACCATGATACCGGATCCCTGCTTTTTTAGACACATCAACAAATTGTTGTTGGCCCAAGCTATCATTAAACGTGTTTTCATACAAGCGATCGCGGCTAGGTGAGGATCCATCATCGTTTAACGGTCGAAATTCACCTGGATCTATGTCATCAATACGATTGACACCAATAAATACATCAAGGTCGCCGTCGCGATCAAAATCAAAAAATTGGGCATGCGAAGAGTAGCTGTCATCATCAAGACCATATTCTTTTCCCATTTCGACGAATTCCGGGCTACCATCTTTGTTGTTACCTTGATTTATGTACAATAAGTTCCTACGCTGTGCGGTAACTTTTCGAAAGGTATTACAGATATAAATGTCTAGTTTTCCATCGGCATTGATATCTACAAGTGAAACGCCTGAGGACCACATTAAAGAATCATTTTTCTCAATGTGCGCTGTTTTGGAGATATCTTCAAAAGTGAGTGCCCCTCGATTTAGGAAGAGCTTATTTTCGACTTGGTTCCCCGCAAGAAAGACATCTTCAAGGCCATCACCATTTACATCGCCCAAAGCAACACCGGCGCCATTGTAAACAAACTCATTGTCTAGGATATTAATACTGTCATTCTCTGTCAAACGGTTGTTGAAGTGCAGGCCTGATTCGGATTCCTGTACTACGGTAAATAAGGTAGGGCTGGTTTTCTCCTTGCATGCAACGACCAAGAGGAACACCCCTGCAGTGAATATGAGGGTTTTTACGAGCGGTGATTTTGTATTCATTTTTGCTTGAAAGTGTAGTTGAACAACTGGTTACAAAGATGCATGAACCTTGGGAAAGACACAAAAAAAA
>CALIIC010000198.1 GCA_938020445.1 uncultured Flavobacteriaceae bacterium
TTTTACCTAAATAGGAGGTATCTTTACAGCAAAATTCAACACTTTTTCTAGGCATGCGAACATTGGTTATTGGGGATATTCATTCGGGATTAAGAGCGTTGCAGCAGGTGTTGGAAAAAGCTGCGGTAACCCGCTCGGATCGCTTGGTTTTTTTAGGGGATTACGTAGATGGCTGGAGCGAAGCTGTTGAGACCATCGCCTTTTTAATGCAGTTGCGTACCACCCATAATTGTATCTTACTCCGTGGAAACCATGACGAACTGTGTTATGATTGGTTAGCCGGTGATAAGGATAATCCGGTGTGGCGACAGCATGGAGGAAAGGCCACGATGCACTCCTATTCCCAACTCGACGAACGGGCTAAATTAGAACATATCGCCTTCTATGAAAGCCTGGAAAATTACCATATAGATGAAAAGAATAGAATATTCCTACATGCAGGGTTTACCAATTTAAAAGGAGTGGATTTCGAATACTTTTCAAAGACTTTCTATTGGGACCGTACCCTTTGGGAACTATCGCTTTCTCTTGACCCTAACCTAAGTCCGGAAGATCCATGGTATCCCAAAAGATTAACACACTATAAAGAGATTTATATAGGACATACTCCTGTTACCCGCATTGGAAAGACTACTCCTCAGAATGCGGCGAACGTCTGGAACATTGATACCGGAGCAGCTTTCAAAGGACCTTTGTCTGTTATGGATGTTGATACAAAAGAAGTTTGGCAAAGCGATCCTGTGTATCAATTGTATCCCGGAGAAAAGGGGCGCAACTGAAAAAGCCCATTATTTGGGGCTTCTTACCATTATTATAACGAACTTTGTAAAAAAGCAAGCATGTCAGCCAAAAATATTCGATTAGAAGTAATGCGAGCGATTGAGCCAAAAGTAGCTGGCTTTATCGAGGATTTTTTGATTCCACCCGAGGATATATGGCAACCGACCGATTTTCTTCCCGATACGCATAGTGATAATTTCTTATCAGATGTAGAAGAACTTCGTGAAGAATCAAAGGAGTTGGGATATGATTTTTGGGTAACCATGGTCGCCGATACGATTACCGAAGAGGCTTTACCAACCTATGAATCGTGGTTGATGGATGTGGAAGGAATAGACCAGCATGCCGAAAATAAAAATGGCTGGTCTAAATGGGTACGGGCTTGGACCGCTGAGGAAAACAGGCACGGTGATGTGCTTAACAAATACCTCTATCTTTCTGGCCGGGTAAACATGCGGGAGATTGAAATTACCACCCAGCACCTAATTTCCGATGGGTTCGATATTGGAACCGATCGAGATCCGTATAAGAATTTTGTATACACCACCTTTCAGGAGTTGGCCACTAATATCTCACACAAACGGGTGGGGCAAATGGCGAAGAAAAAAGGAAATGCATTGTTAGGGAAAATGTGTACGATCATCGCTGGTGACGAAATGAGGCATCACGTGGCCTATCGAGAATTTGTAAAGACGATTCTTGGTGAAGACCCGAACGGGATGCTGTTGGCCTTTGCCGATATGATGAAAAAGAAAATTGTAATGCCCGCCCACTTTCTTCGAGAGTCCGGTGGAACCATAGGAACTGCTTTCGAGAATTTTTCGAACTGTGCGCAAAGGCTTGGGGTGTATACCGCGATAGACTATATCGAGATATTGAAAAAGTTGAACTCGTATTGGGAGCTTGAATCCTTGAGGACATTGAACGATGAGGCTGAAAAGGCGAGGGACTATCTTTTAAAACTCCCCGCACGTTTGGAACGAATTGCAACACGCATGAAATTTCCAGAAGACCAATACCGTTTTAAATGGGTAGAGGCGAATGGTATGATTTAATGCACCTTTAAAAGAGGTGAAATTAAAATATAAAACCCGGCGCACCTAAGTGCGCCGGGTTTTTTAGTTGAGGGAAACTTTGATTACAATTTTCCGTGATCGTGTTCATCTTGCCATTTAGCAAGTTCTTTCCATTTACCTTCATAAGCCATTTTTGATTGCATGGGCCAAGAAGCTGGGTCGTGTACCTTGTAACGTTCTCCTCCCCCGTCAAGGACTTCCTGACATCTGGCAACAGCCGTTTCAGAGAGTGCCTTCCAGGTTTTGATGCCTGCATTGTGAAACATTTCGGAAATCTTGGGTCCGATACCTTCTACCACTTTTAGATCATCTTGCTTAATTGTCTTGCCCATCGCAAGCTTGGCGGCAGCGGCATCAAAGGGAAGGTCTTCTTCGACCATAGGAGCAACAGCGGCTACCGTAGCGGCGGCAGCGGCGGCAGCGGCGGCGGTCAATTTACCATTACAAGCGTCCAGATCTGCCTGAAGTTTTGAATTCTTATCTTTTAACAGGGTCAAGTCTGCCGAGTTGTCAATAGTAGTGCTACTACCTTTACCAATAAGGTATCCGAGTATTCCTGAGATGATTCCTACTAGTGCGGGCAACAACCAACACCAAATGTTCATATTTGCAAAATCCATGTTTATTCTTTTTGTAAGTTAATTAATTGTTTAATGTAATGACCGTTCTCCTATTTTTGGAACGCCCTTCTTCGGTCGCGTTGCTCTCAATAGGCTGGTCCGGACCTTTGGAGGAAGCATTTATTTTTGCTTCCGGAATGCCATTTTTCGCCAAATACGCTTTTCCGAAATCGGCTCTTCCCTGACCTAGTTGAATATTTGGTCCGCGACGTCCCACATTATCGGTATGGCCTACCACGCTGCAGGTAGCGCCTTCTACTTTGTCTAAGTATCTTGAAATGTCGGCCACTTTTTGTCTTTGTTCCGGTGTAAGCGTAATAGCCGCTTGGTTGGTCTCAAAATAAAGCACCAAAGGATTCGCCGTAATCTTGTCGTACAAAGCCTTCAATTCATCTTCCGCATCAACAGCTTTGTCTGCCAAACCGTATTCGACCGGTCCTAGGTACACATTTTCTTGAGGAACCATGTCATCCATCAACTTACCCATAGTATTGATCTGTGCAGAGGGAATACCATTTGCAACCAAATGGTTTTTGACTGCATTGGCGCGTGCCAATCCTAAATTGGGAAAGGCAGAATCGTTGGTCTCGCTATTTGTATAATAACCAATTACATTAATTACCTTGCCGGCGTTTTCAGAAAGGAAGGTTTTTAAACTTGCAATACCTTCTGTCACTTTTTGCGACAATGGCATTAAGATTCCTGAAGACGAGACATTAAAATTATAGTTGTCGTTTTCGTTGTAGGCATAATCACCATCGCTAAAAGCGAAGGGATATGACGTTGCTGTGGGTGCTGCGGGCACTACTTCTTCCTTCACAGGTTCCTCCTCTACGACAGGCGCGGCACAGGTGCTACACAGCTTTACATAGAGAAAAATACCTGCCAGAATCGTAATGAGAATTCCGAGCAGATAAGTCGTTGTTTTTGTCATTGTTAATAATTATTTAGTGTTTGATTAGCAATGTATTAAAAAAATCCTAAAAATGTTAAAAATCCCATTTAAATATTATTAGTAGAATTCGGCTCAAAGTTGTTGTTATTCTTACGGTTAAGATAGGATACCCCAACCTTGTTTTACCATTTATACAATATTACGTACCATTTATACATCACTGGGTATTCATTACGCTTCCCATGCCGATATTGCGTCAAAATAGAAATACGGGCCCTATCCTCCCGACAACGATACGGCATTGAGATAGGGCTTTGCATAATACGAGAGGTCTTTGGTAGAAGCAAAAGTTAAAGACAAAGAACTCTTTTAAAGTTTCTGAAGTATCAGTTTAGAACACTTGATAATGAAAAAGGAAATAACAAAACGATTGACTTTTATTTGTATGGTTGTAGTGCTTGGAATACAGGCACTTCTTCAAGGAAGTTGGAGCGTACGCGAAACAAAAGTATAAAGTCAACATCCTGAAATTCGAAGTCAAGTCGATTTCAGAGGAGTATTTGAGTTAGTTAAGTTGGTTAATCCCGCTATTTATTATAGCCATTCGATCGGGGGAACGGAGCGGTAAATGAGAAGTAGCGGGTTTTTTTATATAGTTGGGATACTTTTCTTTCGTTCTCAACAAACAGTCCCTCACATTCCAATATCAATAAAACCTCATAGTATAAATAGTAGCCCTTACCTAGGCTACTTTTTTTTTGGTACGTGCTGCCCACTTTTTTCCAAGCGCATAGATTCGGAAAAATGTATTAAAAAGGTGTTAACCTTGTTTTCAGTACTTCATTAAAGGAAGTAATTGAAAATAACGTACTATGAGGACTATTAAAGCGGTTTTAGGATTTTTTTTTTTGGTACTATGTGCTAGTTGCATCAAAGACACTTGCAACGAAATAGGTGAAACATTCCAGACGATTGAGTTGGATGACGTACAAGCAGATGCTTCTGGCCAATTGGCTATTTCATTTTATACCGAGTCGTTGAGCGTATTGCCAGAAAGATATTTTGAAGATGGGACGATTTCTGATAGGTATTTAAGCATAGCAGTTGATGGCGCTGAGACCCTTGAATCCTACGCACTTAAAAAAGATAGGTTTGCAATCACTCTTAAACCGGAAGTGCTTCCCCTTGATGGGGAAAATACCTCCTTGTCAATTGCATTCGAGTTTCCGGACCGTCGGGGGTACATCGATTGTGATCACCCCGGAAATTCTGACAGCTACCATGTGCTTTTGAAAATAGAGGTTCGTAACAATGGAACCGAGGGGTTCGATATTAGTAATTTTGAATGGTCTCAGTATACCGCAAAAGGGGCACTATAAACCATTCGGAAATTACCCACTCAAAAACCAAATAGAAAAAGGCCATTTAAGACAGCATCCATAAAGGGTACTGATCGAAAATGGCCCTGTTCTTTTAAATAGCTTGTCTAAAGATCAAACTTTATTCCTTGTGCCAAAGGAAGTTCTGTTGTATAATTAATGGTATTGGTTTGTCTTCGCATATACACCTTCCAAGCATCCGAACCACTTTCGCGGCCGCCTCCGGTTTCTTTTTCACCACCGAAAGCTCCTCCGATTTCGGCTCCAGAAGTACCAATATTAACATTCGCAATACCACAATCGCTACCGGCAACCGATAGGAATCGTTCGGCTTCCCGCAGGTTATTGGTCATGATAGCGGAGGATAGCCCTTGCACCACCCCATTCTGTAATGCGATAGCATTTTCAACATCCCCGGAGTATTTGAGAATATACAATACGGGTGCGAAGGTTTCATGCTGTACTATTTCAAAGGAGTTTTTTGCTTCCGCAATGGCAGGTTTTACATAACAACCGCTTTCATACCCTTCTCCTTCGAGCACGCCGCCCTCAACTATTAACTTACCGCCTTCCGCAACTACTTGCTCCAACGCCTTTTGGTACATACCCACCGCATCAGTATCGATCAACGGCCCTACGTGATTGTTTTCATCCAAAGGGTTCCCTATGCGCAATTGCTGGTATGCGGCCACCACGGCATCTTTTACTTGATCGTAAATTGATTCGTGAATGATCAATCTTCTTGTTGAGGTACATCGTTGCCCAGCTGTTCCAACGGCACCGAATACCGCCCCTATTACGGTCATTTTTATGTCGGCGTCCGGCGTAACGATGATGGCATTGTTTCCTCCCAATTCTAAAAGTGATTTTCCCAATCGGGCGGCAACGGCCTGTGCTACGATTTTCCCCATTCGTATGGAGCCTGTAGCCGAAACCAAGGGAATACGACCGTCTTGAGTCATTAGTTCACCTACTTTATAGTCGCCGTTGATCAAACAGGAAATACCTTCTGGCAAGCCGTTCGCTTTAAAAACCTCCGCTGCAATGTTTTGACATGCAATGCCACAAAGCGGTGTTTTTTCAGAGGGTTTCCATACGCATACATCTCCGCAAATCCATGCCAAGGCAGTATTCCAAGCCCACACCGCCACGGGGAAGTTAAAGGCAGATATAATTCCTACGACCCCAAGGGCGTGGTACTGCTCGTACATGCGATGCCCCGGTCTTTCAGAATGCATGGTCAACCCGTGTAACTGTCTCGAAAGCCCAACTGCAAAATCGCAAATGTCGATCATTTCTTGTACCTCTCCCAAACCTTCTTGATAGCTTTTTCCCATTTCATAGGAAACCAATTTTCCCAAGGGCTCTTTCAATTCTCGTAAACGTTCTCCAAACTGCCGAACTACCTCACCTCTTAGCGGAGCAGGTTTGGTACGCCAAATTTGAAAGGCACTCGTGGCCTTTGCCATTACTTTTTCATAATCTTCCTTTGAGGTAGTCTTGACCTTTCCTATTAAGGCCCCATCTGCCGGTGAGTAAGAGGAAATCACATCTCCTGATGCGAAATTATCTGACCCGGTAGAAGTACCATTGTTACTATCTTGAATACCCAAGTCTTTAAGGGCTTGATCAATTCCAAACGCAGTTGCTATTTTTGACATTTTATAACTTTTTGAACGTGTATTGTTATATTTTTACAAAGCTACAAATAAATAAGAGCTTATTCTTCCTTTCTTAACACTGTAATTTTTTTAATTTTTTCGGCCTGTATCTCAAAAATCAACACCAATTCTATGAGCTCGTTACTACCGTTGCGTCCTGTGATATGTTCGTGGTCAATAACCTTATTGCCAAAAACGGTTCGCGTCAGAATGGTAGAATGTAATTTGGGAGATGCCTCAAATAAGGCCGAGTAGAATTCTTTGCAGGCTTGGCCTCCTTGCATGGTTTGTTTCCCGTCAGCATAGTTATAAAAAGCAATATCTTGATCAATGACCTCCATGAATTTATCTATATCACGGCTGTTATAGGCTTCTAGTTGTTTTTGAACGACTTCTTCCGGACTCATTTTTTGTGCGTAAGCGGATTGATAAAAGAATAGCATGCCTAAAAGGAATAGCAAAGATTTGCTAGGGTATTTATAGCGTTGTACAATGATTTTCAAGCGCCCGACCATTAACGGAGCAGTAAAAGGCCAATTCCTATAAGGGCGGGCAGCGCCTGAATAAAGAAAATCTTTTTTTCTACCGAAAGCGCTCCGTAAATCCCGGCAACGGCAACACAGCCCAAAAAGAACAAGGCAATATTGGTACGCCAAAGAGGATCCTCTATGAAAAAAGTCCAAATAAGTCCGGCTGCCAAAAAGCCATTATAAAGTCCTTGGTTGGCCGCCATTGGTTTGGTGGGTTCAAAGAGTTCAGGGGGAAACCCTCGAAATACTTTTCTGCCTTTTGTGGTCCAAGCGAACATTTCGAACCAAAGAAAGTAGCAATGTAAAAACGCCACTAGGCCGATAATAATTTTAATAGTGATTTCCATAATTTAATCTTCTGAGGTAAACCGTGGATCTACTGGCATCACGGTTGTACAATTATCACAGGTACGGAGGGTTTCCGAACCGTAAAAATGTTTAAAATGGGTTAGAAAGTCTTTTTCAATGTCATGCAGCGTAAAATAGGCCTCGTATAATTTATGGTTGCAGTTGTCACAAAACCAAAGAAGACCGTCATCTACGTTCATACCTGATCGTTTGCGTTCGATGACCAATCCTATACTACCCTCGTGGCGTACAGGGGAGTGTGGTACTTTTGCAGGATGCAAATACATATCGCCAGGTCCCAATCGCATTGTTTTTTTTTCACCGTTTTCCTGAATATGCACTTCAATCGTACCCTCTAGTTGGTAAAAGAGTTCTTCGGTCTCATTATAATGGTAGTCTTTCCGAGCATTGGGGCCAGCAACGATCATCACAATATAATCGCCAGCTTCCTTATACAGGTTTTTGTTCCCCACAGGGGGTTTTAAAGATTCCCTATTATCGGCTATCCATTTAGTAAGATTGAAAGGGCGCGCTATGCTCATACGTATTGTGCGTATAGTTTTCTATCTGGAGAATAGTTTTGGAAAGAACCAGCATAGAAAAGGTTCTTTCAAATTTATGAAAAGAAACCCACACTATAGGTATCAAAAAATGCTAGAATAAAAGGAGAATTTATCGAAAGAAGAGCTGCGTGAAATAAAGTTTTCCGTTGGCAGCTTTTTTTACACTGACCGCTGAATGGGTGAATTCCCCCTCCATCGTTTTTTTGTGACTTGAACTTTCTAACCAACCTTGAAAAGCGCCCGACGCATCGCTGTAGTCTTTTGCAACGTTTTCGGCAACGAACTCAGCGTTTACTTCTGCAGAGACACCTGAAGCCCTTGAGCTAAAATTATCGTGACTCAAACTGCCTTTCGCAATCATATAATCCGTATGCTCGTCGGCATATTCCTGGGCAACGGCGCTGTATTCAAGCGTATTGTATCCCAACGATATTCGATGGTCATTTACAATTTTCATCAATGCTTGTTCCACCGTTACGGCGTTCTGTGCCTCGGGTATGGTTATCGCTTCCTCTTCAAAGGGTTCCTTGGAGCAAGACGCCACAAACAACACCAAACATACCATTATGGTAGTCTTCATTTTCATTTTCATACAACGTTCTAAATTGTAAGTAGGTGTTCCTGCAAGTAGGTAGTGAAGAGTGGGGTCTTCGTGTTCTCAGTGCTGAAGGGGAGTTTCAACAGGGTAATGATAGGCAAAATATAGGAGCCGCCTATGAAAAATGGGGTTTTTTCGATGAAATGCATAGTTTGCAAAAGCTTTTGTAGTCTAAATGAGACGATATTAATAATACTTCTGGTTTCGCTGACGCTTAAATAATAAAATCATTGTGACCAACGTTTGACTACTAATAGGGCGTTTTGGGCAAAATTTTCACGGTAATCGGGGATAGGTTTTGTTTGTACCTACACTACTTTTGAATAAAGCCACCGTTCATGAAAATAAAATCGTTTTTTCGTCTTTCAGTTTTTGTTCTTTTTTTAGTTGGATGTGATTCCAAAAAAGAAACTATCGGGGAACAAATAGACAATCTCAATCGATATCAGGAATACGTTCATCAAGTATCTCACGGCATTGTCTCGGCTCAGAGTGATGTGCGGGTGATACTAACAAACCCCGTGGAAGCATGGAACAATGGAGACGAATTAGATGCCGATTTTTTACGTGTTTCCCCAAAGGTGAAAGGCAAAGTGGTGGCCCTCGATAACAGAACTATTGCCTTTCTTCCCGAAAAAGGTTTTGAACAAGACAGGGAGTACGAATTCACCCTTGCCTTAGAAGACTTTATACAGGAGATTCCAAAAGACTTGCGAACGCTTTCCTTTAAGGTGAAAACCTTGAAGCAAGAGTTCAATGTGTATACAGATGCGTTGCAATCCTATTCGAAAAACAGGCAGTACATTAATGGACAAATAAAGACCGCCGACCTGCTGTCATTAGAAATGGCCAAGCAGTTGCTATCGGTAACGCATAAAGGTAAAAGCATTTCCCTACAATTTGATGATGCCGTAAAAATGGGCAGCCAATTCAGTTTTAAGATCGATAGTATTCAGCGTTATGAGGAAGATTCGGAATTGGAGGTCGTTTGGGACGGTACCAAGTTTGATATTGATAGTAAGGGGAAAAATTTAATAAAGATTCCCGGAAAAAACAATTTCTCGGTTTTGAATACGTCGGTAGAGACAGGCGCCAATGCGCTAATTCGGATCAATTTTTCGGACCCCGTTAAAAAGGGCCAGAATTTTAAAGGACTGGTAGTACTTGAGAGTGATGGCAATCCTAAATACGCTGTTGAAGGCAATACCTTAAAAGTATACCCTTCCAAAGAGTTATTGGGTTCGGTAAACTTAGAGGTATTCGAGGGAATTGAAAGTACCGACGGTTACAAACTAAAAAGCAAATATGCCGAGCGTGTTGCCTTTGAACAATTGAAACCACAAGTACGTCTGCTATCGAACGGTACCATTTTGCCTTCTTCGAGCAATTTAAAAATCAACTTTGAGACCGTAAATCTAAAGTCGGTGGAGGTTTCGGTTTTTAAGATTTATGAGGATAACATATTACAATTTCTACAAACGAACAATATCAACGGTAGCAGCAATCTACGTGCCGTTGCACGACCCATCGCACGCAAAAAGATAGCCTTGGAAACCAATCTTTCAAATGCGGTTAGCAAATGGTCTGCAAGTGCCCTTGATCTAAAAACCTTGATTTCTCCAGAGATGGGAGCAATTTACCGAGTAGAATTTAATTTTGGTCCGCGAGACAGTGCCTACAAATGCGACAATACCAATTTTGACGGCGAGGATGGCACCGAAACGAATTTCGATGAAGCTGAAGAAAGTAGTTCTTGGGACGGGGTCGAGGAGTATTACTACGATGATTACTATTATGAGTATGATTGGAACGAACGCGAAAATCCCTGTGATAAATCGTATTACTACAATAAGAAAATAGGAACCAATGTCTTGGCTACTGATTTAGGAGTCACCATAAAAAAAGGGATTAACAAAAGTTATTTTGTTGCGGTCAACGACCTGCTGAATACAAACCCTGTTGCCGGGGCGAAAGTCACCTTCTATAATTTTCAACAACAAGAAATGGCTACTGTGGTAACCGATGCGGAGGGTACCATTATGTATGACGCTGATAAGATAGCCTACTTTGCCGTAGTGGAGAGCAACGGGCAAAAGACCTATGTAAAATTAAACGATGGGAATGCACTTTCTGTAAGTAAGTTTAGGGTAAGTGGTGTACAATTGAAAAAAGGCCTCAAGGGGTTCATTTTTGGTGAACGGGGCGTTTGGCGTCCTGGCGATAAAGTGTTTCTATCATTTATGCTGAACGATAACGCGAATGATCTACCGGCGGATCATCCTGTAAAGCTCGAATTGTTGGATCCCTATAACAAGGTTGTACACCGTGAAATCAAAACAAATTCGGTGAATAATTTCTATCAATTCACTCTAAAGACCGATGAGAATGCGCCAACTGGAAATTGGTTGGCCAAAATTTCTGTTGGAGGCGCGTCCTTCACAAAAACCGTGAAGATAGAAACCATCAAACCCAATCGATTAAAGATCAAAACCGATTTTGATACCGATATCTTAAAGGGAGCGCAACCCATATCGGGAATGATGGAGGTGAAATGGTTACACGGTGCGATTGCCAAAAACCTAAAAGCAGATATTTCAGCGAAGTTTAATCCAACAACTACGAAATTCAAATCGTTTCCCGGATATATTTTCGATGACCCTACTCGTTCTTTTTCCGTAGAAGACCAAGTAGTTTTCGATGGTAAAATCAACGAAGAGGGGAAGACCAATTTCAAAATAAGTCCGCAATTGAATAGCCAGGCACCAGGTATGCTTACAGCTGCTTTTATTACCAAGGTATATGAAAACGGAGGGGATTTTAGTACCGATGTGTTTACAAAACCGTATTCACCTTACAATACCTATATAGGACTCAATGTTCCAAAAGGAGATAAAACAAGGGGTATGTTGTTAACTGATAAGCAACACAAGTTTGAAGTGGTTACCGTAAACGAAGATGGGAAAGGCAAAAGCGTTAAAAACCTAAAGGTATCCATTCACAAGGTTGAGTGGCGTTGGTGGTGGGACACTTCTAACAACAATTTGTCCAATTATAGCAGCAGCCGTTATCATCGAGAGGTCTTCACCAAGACCATTAGTACCAATGGAAGTGGTAAGGGAAGCTTCAATTTTGAGCTAAAGTACCCTGAATGGGGCCGTTATTTGGTGCGCGTTGAAGACCCAACAGGAGGCCATGCTACGGGGAAGGCGGTGTATATCGACTGGCCGGGATGGGCTGGAAAATCTAGAAAAGCAGATCCCGAAGCTGCTACCATGCTGGTATTTTCAACTGATAAGGAAACCTACAATGTAGGGGAGACCGCCACGGTTACTTTTCCAAGTTCGGAGGGTTCTAGGGCTTTGGTTACCGTTGAGAACGGTACAGAGGTGTTAGAATCGTTATGGGTAGAAACAAAGAAAGGGGAGACCAAGTTTCAACTCCCTATTGATGCACTGTACACCCCGAACGTATTTATACATATTTCGTTGTTACAGCCACATGCGACTACCTTGAACGATAATCCCATTCGTTTGTATGGGGTGATGCCCATTTCTGTAGAAAATCCTGCTACTAAAATAACACCGGTTATTAAAATGCCCGATGTATTACGACCTGAAGAAACCATTACGGTGAAGGTGAGTGAGGGTTCTAAAAAAGCAATGACCTACAGTATCGCGATTGTAGATGAAGGCCTTTTGGATCTTACGCGTTTCAAGACACCAAATCCGTGGACAACCTTCTACGCCCATGAGGCATTGGGTGTAAAAACATGGGATGTGTATGACGACGTTATTGGGGCCTTTGGAGGGCGCATCGATCAGGTTTTTGCTATAGGGGGAGATGGGGAATTGGCCGGCGCCAAGAATAAAAAAGCAAATCGCTTTGAACCGATGGTGGTGCATTTGGGCCCGTTCAGTTTAAAAGATGGGGAGACCAAATCGCACAAAATAAAGATTCCAAAATACGTGGGCTCGGTTCGTACCATGGTCGTAGCGGGCGATGCTACAAAGGAAGCCTATGGGATGGCCGAAAAAACGACACCGGTTCGCAAGCCATTGATGATTTTGGCATCGCTACCAAGAAAAATTACGCCAGGAGAAAAGGTAACGCTGCCTGTGACCGTTTTTGCCATGGAAAAGAAGGTAAAAAAGGTCACCTTAAAACTCAAGCAAGATAAGTCGTTCAAAATTACGGGCGATGCTACGCAAACGCTCATCTTTAGTCAGCCGGATGAACAAATGGCCTATTTTCAGCTCGAAGTGGCCGATTTCAAGGGAATTGGCAAAGTAGTCGTAGAGGCATCCGGGAATGGGGAGAAAGCATCGTTTGAAATTCCGATAGATGTAGTGAACCCTAATCCGATGACGACAGAAATACAAGATGTAATTTTGGAACCGAACGCGACGCAGACCATCGATTTGGAAACCTTTGGAATCGCTGGAAGCAATTCGGCCGAAGTTGAATTTTCCACCTTGCCGCCGATGAATTTTAATGGGCGTATGCAGTATTTGATTCGCTACCCCCACGGGTGTGTTGAGCAGACGACCTCTGGTGCTTTTCCGCAATTATACCTTGCCGATATTTTTGATTTTAGTAGTAAGCGAAAGAGTCGGATACAACAAAATATAGACCGGGCCATCAAACGCTTGGGCGATTTCCAAAATGCATCGGGCGGCTTTTCTTATTGGCCGGGACAGAACTACGCCAACGATTGGGGAACCAGTTATGCAGGGCACTTTTTACTAGAGGCCGAAAAGAAAGGATATGTATTGCCCATAGGCTTTAAGTCGAGTTGGATAAAATACCAGCAGAATATGGCCAAGCAATGGCGTGCCGGAACCAATTACGGTGATTTGGCACAGGCGTATCGTTTGTATTCATTGGCCTTTTCAGGAAACGCCGATGTAGCAAGCATGAACCGCATGCGGGAGACAAGCGGTCTGAGCAACGAAGCGAAGTTTCGTTTGGCGGCCACCTATGCACTTATAGGCCAAGCCAATGTGGCCAAGAAGATTTTAAGTACGGCCAAAATCGATTTTACGAATCAGCGATACCATTATTATACCTATGGATCTACAGATCGAAACCGTGCAATGGCCTTGGAAACCTATGTGTTATTAAAAGACAAGGCAAAGGCTGTCGATTTGGCCAAAACCATTGCCCAGCGCCTCTCGGAACGTTCCTATATGAGTACGCAAAGTACCGCATACAGCCTATTGGCTATGGCTAAATTTGCACAAATGGTAGGGGGTAAAGGAATTAAGGCATCGATTGCCGTAAATGGGACAGCAAGCAGTATTGCTACGGCCAAAACCTTGGCGGCCGAAGAATTATCTATTAAAAGGGGAAGCAATTCGCTTCAATTGAAAAACCTGGAAGGGAATACGCTTTTTGCAAGTATTAGTAACAATGGCATTTTGCCGGTAGGAGAAGAGAAAGTCTTACAAAAAAACCTTTCTGCTCAGATTGGGTTTAAGGGGAGAAACGGGGCGAGTCTAAATGTTGCTCAGTTATCGCAGGGCACCGATTTTGTGGCAGAGGTAACCTTAACCAATACGACGGGGAAGGCAATCAAAGACATGGCTTTGACCGAAATATTTCCAAGTGGTTGGGAAATTGTAAATACACGTTTTACCGATTTTGGGGCGTTTGCCCAGAACGCGGTTACGCATACCGATATTCGTGATGACCGTAGCAACTTCTATTTTGACATGAAAAAGAACGAACGTAAAACGGTTCGCGTCTTGTTGAACGCCTCGTACTTAGGACGGTATTATTTGCCGGGGATTCAGGCAGAGGCCATGTATGATGATGAGTATGTGGTGCGAACCAAGGGGCAATGGGTCGAAGTGGTGCAATAAAGTATTGCCTAGGTGTTCGGTTCAATAGTACTTGTATACCAAAATCGATCCTAATTATACTATAGAGCTATAAAAGTTTGAACTACACAAAAAGAATATTGAAAAGACACAAACCTTTATGATTGAAAAAGGACTGCCGGTAAAGACAGGTCAGCTTCAACGAACAGCTGAAAGATTCAAACGGTTAATGCATCATATAGAAAGCACCTATGCCATTTTTGAAGCGCATAAAAAGAAGGCGTACCTTCCTATTACGGAAGAAGTAAAAATGCAATTTTCTCCTCGCTCCAAGATAGGAGGCATACCGTACTTAAGAAATGAAAATGATTGGCCTGTATGTCCTAATTGTAAACGGAACATGGACCTTCTTGTGCAGTTAAACCTAGCCGACTTACCAGAGAAATCGGAAGAAGGTTTGCTACAATTATTTTATTGTACTTCAAAAGAAACAGATTGTTCTAGTTCGTTGGAGGGGTACCTCCCTTTTTCCAAAGCTTCCGTTGTTCGAAAGATTCGGGTGGAAGGACCGTCGGCAAAAGTACGTCCGAACCTTGCCGAAGTTTTTCAAGAAAAAGTGATTAGCGGTTGGGAAGCCCAATTCGATTATCCGCACCGCGAAGAATATGATGTATTGGGCATCGAAATACCTCATGAAGGAGTGTTCGATTGTTTATATGAACAAAAAATAGGAAACCCCATACGAAGGGACAAACTTTTCGGATGGCCCAATTGGATTCAAGGAGTCTCATATCCCTATGACCCAAAAGCAGGTACGGGCATGCAGTTCTTGTTCCAACTGGCTTCCTTTGATCATCTTAACTATCGTTTTGGAGATGACGGTACCGGTCATATCACCCAAAGTGTGGAGAATTCGGATCTGTTGGCATTTGGGTGGGCATGCCATTAGCAGATAGATGCGTGTAAGAAATGATTTAAGCAGAGCACATTAAATACTAATATAGCTTTATGCATGGCGTGACTTTATAGCACTACTCAATTTCTGCTTGCTCTTCTGTTTCCTTTTCCTCTGGGGTATCGGGCTCTTCTTCCTGTAACACCGTTGAAAAAACGAAGGCCCCGATCTCTTTTACAGGTTCATATAGTACAGATTGTTCTTTGGTCTCTTCATTGACAAACCCTATGGAGCTGTTGACCCTATCAAAAAACACCAACAAGGCTCCGAGAATGACGGCTACTTTCAGCATGCCAAAAAGACCTCCAGCAATTTTGTTGATAATACCAAGCATGGCGAAATCGGCAATTTTAGTAAGCAGTTTCCCGGCCAAATGCACCACGAATACTATAATAATGAATGTGACAACGAAGGCGGTTAGATTAATATATTGTTCGTTCCACTCCATGTTATCGGCTAGGTAATTCCCCACGATATACGAAAAATGAATGGCACCAAAAATACCTGCAATCAATGCGATTAAAGAAGCTATTTCCACGAAAAGCCCGTTTTTTAGCCCTTTCCACAAGCCCCAAAGCAGCAGCAGTCCCAAAACGATATCCAAGAAGCCCATACGAGAAGTATTTGAACCTTTCTATTTGCGAAAGGGTTGTTAAGCTAGTTATTTCCTCATTCCTGTACCGCGATACAACTGACAAAATAAGTTTCATAGCAAATATAGTACTTTGATTTGTACCTTTGAAATGATGATGGGTCCTCGACTTTTTCGACCCAAATAGAATAAAATTAAGCAGGGTACATGGCAAGAGATATACAATTAAAAGAACGTTGGGACCTATTGGTGGATCGGCTTTCCGATCAATTTTCAGACGGAGATCCTTTAGACCTCGATGCGATTATTTATCTAGTGGGAGTTCAGGAATTGGGGCAATTTCATAGGAAGTATAAGAAAGATCAAAAGTTAGACCTGATGCACATTGCCATTTGCCGATTGTTGGAACCCTACGGATACTACGAATTCGATTTTTTCGATGAGGAAGGATGGCCACACTATACGATAAAAGAAGAATTACCCCCATTAAAGGCCGGAGAACAATCGGTATTGATGAAAGAGGCAATTGTAGGCTATTTTTTAGAGAAGGAATACATTTCTTAAAGCGATTCTCTAGAAGTTAGTAACTTGAAGTAATTAAGAACCCTCCTAAGGTGATGATATAAAGAGTCTTCTGTTGGTAAATAAAGTAGGGAGTGCTTACAATACTTAAAGTCAGCTTTTTTAAAAAGGCACCTTTAGAAGGCAGACCTATCAGATGAAATATTGTTGAAGGAATGAAAAAAATTGTACAGATTTTAAGAAATAACTGGACTTTGAGAACAGTAGTCATAGCAACAATCTTATATCTTGGAATTTCAGTTTTATTCGGAGAGGGACTGGCGATATCGGAGGTAATTGTCTTCATTGTGGTTTGCCTATATTTTGTGTGGGGATTTGGGAAGAAACCTAGATTAGCGACGAACAAACAAACTTCTACCATAAAATGAACGCTGCTGCCCATATTTTTAAATCACTTGAGGTTTGTTTCGTTTCCAAGACGACAATCACAGCTCGGGAATAACACTCGATATTGGTATAAAGCATTTAATTGCCTAGTGGAACGTGAATATGATTTTGAAAAGTAAAAATCTGTATACAAAAGAGGTTTTGGTAAACTGGATCAAACGTCATCCCAAGAAACTGATTGTTGCGCTGATTGCACTGATTGCCTACTATTTTTGCCTTCCCAAGCAGCTTTTCAAAACGCCCCATGCGACGGTGATAGAGAGTAAACAAGGCAATTTATTGGGAGCCATGATCGCCGAAGATGGGCAGTGGCGCTTTCCCGAAGTCGATAGCGTTCCTTATAAGTTCAAGACATGCCTACTTCAATTCGAAGACGCCTACTTTTATAAGCACCCGGGCTTTAATCCGGCATCCATGGCAAAGGCCATTGGGGCCAATCTATCGGCAGGCAAGACCGTACGAGGAGGCAGTACGTTAACGCAGCAGGTAATTCGTTTGGCACGAAATGGGAAAGGGCGTTCGTATATTGAGAAGGCGATCGAACTTGTATTGGCGACCCGTTTGGAGTTTCGTAGTTCAAAAGAGGATATTTTAAAACTGTATGCCAGTCATGCCCCTTTTGGAGGCAATGTTGTTGGTTTGGAGGTAGCGGCATGGCGGTACTTTGGGTTACGGCCATATCAATTATCGTGGGCAGAGGCTGCTACCTTAGCCGTATTACCCAATGCTCCAAGTTTAATTTATCCCGGTAAGAATCAAGAACGGCTTTTAAAAAAACGCAATCGCCTGTTGAAAAAATTACATCTAAAAAAGCTGATCGATACCACAACCTACGAATTGGCGTTGCTCGAAACGCTTCCCCAAAAACCTTATTCCCTTCCTAGAATGGCACCACATTTGGTGCAATACATGTCACGTACCAAAAAGGGCGAGCGCACCACTACTACCTTAGACGAGGGGTTACAAAAAAATGTGAATGCCATTGTCGAAAAATACCAGCGTAGATTACGACAAAACCAGGTAAACAATGCGGCAGTTTTGGTATTGGATGTACATACGCGGCAGGTAAAAGCATACGTTGGCAACACAATGACTACGAAAGAACATCAAAAAGATGTAGACATGGTGCAGGCGAATCGCAGTACTGGGAGTGTCATCAAACCATTACTTTACGCTGCCATGCTTGATGCCGGTGAACTGCTTCCCGATATGTTGGTTCCCGATATACCAACCCAGATCGCAGGGTATACACCAGAGAATTTTAGTGAAGACTATAGCGGTGCGGTACCGGCAAGAGAGGCCCTGGCCCGTTCTTTGAATATTCCCGCAGTGCGCCTGCTGCAACAATACGGGCTAGAGAAATTTAGAGACCAACTGGAGTATTTCGAATTGGGGGGTATTACCAAAACGGCCGATCATTACGGACTAACCCTCATTCTGGGCGGTGCGGAAAGTAATTTGTGGGATCTTTGCAAAACCTACGCAAATTTGGCGGGTACCCTGAACCATTTTAATGAATCTTCGAGTGAATATTTTGATAAGGAGTTTATAGAACCTAGCTTAATTAAAGACCAAACAGTCGCTTTTGGAAATCTTTCAAGCGAAAAAACGGTTTTTGATGCTGCCAGTATTTACCTCACGTTTGAAGCCATGAAGGAGGTAAACCGCCCAGATGGTAGCGAATCATGGGAGTTTTATGATAGTAGCAAGGAGGTGGCTTGGAAAACGGGCACTAGTTTTGGTAATAAGGATGCCTGGGCCATTGGGGTCACAAAAGACCAAGTAGTCGGTATTTGGGTAGGCAATGCTGATGGGGAAGGGCGACCAAACGTTACAGGGGTATCGAGTGCGGCACCCATTTTATTCGATGTTTTTGATGTGCTTCCGACTTCCTCTTGGTTTGCAAAACCCTATGATGAGTTCGTTGCAATCGACGTTTGTGAGAAGAGTGGGTATCTGGCCACTGACCAATGTCCTGTAAAGACCATTTCCATTCCGAACAAAAAGAATTATATAAAAGCGTGCAATTATCATGCGATCATACATTTAGATGCACAACGGCAATTTCGGGTTAATTCGTCCTGTATCGATCTTTCCCAAACGGTTGCCGAATCGTGGTTCTCGCTACCGCCATTAATGCAGTTCTACTATAAACGAACGCATCCTACCTATCGCGCACTTCCTCCTTTTCGGGACGACTGTCAAAGAACAAATGTTCCTCCGATGGAGTTTATATATCCTAAAATGGGCAGCAGAATCACCCTCACTAAAAATTTTGAGGGAAAAATGGGGGAGCTTGTACTAAAGTTGGCACATGCGAAACCCGAGACAACGGTTTTTTGGTATCTCGACGATACCTATGTTTCACAGACCAAAAACTTTCACGAAATAGGTTTAGTGCCTTCCCAAGGTGCCCATAAAATAACCGTGATAGATTCCCTTGGGAATGAAGTATTTGTTACGATAACGATAGAGTAATTCAGCTTTGTGAATACTCTAACGATAGAGTGCTTAAGCTTTTTTGAGGCTGGCGTTTAATAGTCTATATTTACTTATATTTGCTATGCTACTTTATGCTACACGAAAAAAGAGTTTAACTTAATATCGAATAGATGGATTATATCATTTCCCTAGACCAAGGTACTACCAGTTCAAGAGCGTTGCTTGTTGATCAAGACGGCACGATCAAAGGCATGGTACAAAAGGAATTCAAACAAATTTTTCCAAAGTCCGGTTGGGTCGAACACGATGCCAAGGAGATTTTGGCTTCCCAGTTAGGAGTGCTAAGCGAATTGATAGAAAAAGAGGGAGTTGCTGCTACCGATATTAAAGCGATTGGGATTACCAATCAAAGGGAAACCACAGTCGTATGGGATAAGAATACTGGGGAACCGGTATACAACGCAATTGTTTGGCAAGACAAACGTACCGCCGATATCTGCGAACACCTCACCAATAGCGGGCTTACAGAGCATGTGCGCAAGACCACAGGATTGGTAATCGATTCGTATTTCTCTGGTACAAAAGTCAAGTGGATTTTAGATAACGTTGAGGGTGTTCGGGAAAGAGCCGAAAATGGCGACCTATTAATGGGTACAATCGATAGTTGGCTTGTATGGAACATGACGACCGAAAAAAATCATCTTACCGATTATACCAATGCATCTCGTACCATGATCTACGACATCGTACAACTTCAATGGGACGATAAAATGTTGGAAGCCTTAACAATTCCTAAAAGTATGTTACCAGAGGTGAAGCCCTCGGCCTATCACTTTGGGAATTATGAATTAAACGGGACCGCTATTCCCATTACCGGAATTGCCGGAGACCAACAAGCCGCCCTATTTGGTCAAGGTTGTTTTACCAAAGGATCCGCTAAAAACACTTATGGAACGGGTTGCTTTATGCTCATGAATACGGGTGAGACCCCGCAATTTTCCAAAAATGGCTTGCTGACCACTATCGCCTATGGTCTTGATGGCAAGGTGAACTATGCTTTTGAGGGAAGTATTTTTATCGCCGGTGCTGCGATACAATGGTTGCGCGATGGTTTGGAACTGATAAAGGACGCAAAAGAAACAGAAGGCTTGGCCGATTCGGTCGAAGGTGAAAATCCCGTTTACGTCGTACCGGCCTTTGCAGGTTTGGGAGCTCCCTATTGGGATATGTATGCACGAGGAGCTGTGTTCGGACTTACAAGAGACACGGGCAAAGCGCATCTTGCCAAAGCGACCTTGGAGTCATTGGCATATCAGACAAAAGATATTTTAAAAGCAATGGAAGATGATTCGGGCATTCAATTGAAAAACCTACGGGTTGATGGTGGCGCCTGTGCGAATAATCATTTGATGCAGTTTCAGGCAGATATTCTCGATACGGAGGTGCATCGCCCAGAGGTAATTGAATCTACCGCAATGGGAGCAGCCTTCTTGGCAGGGATTCAAGTAGGGTTATGGACTCAAGAAGATATTGACCAGAACCGACCCATGAATCGAATCTTTAAGCCCACTTTTGATCGGGTCAAAAGAAAAAGGCTTTATGATAAATGGCAGAAGGCAGTAGAGCGAACCAAAGGATGGGAAGAACTATAACTGTTTGTATAATCTTAATTAAATAGACTCCTGTATTTGCAGGATTGAAAAGTAAAATAATGTCAAAAAATATAAAATTTTCAAATTTAGATAGGAAAAAGACCGTCGCCAAGATGGCGAAAGAAACCTTTGACCTTGTTGTTATAGGCGGTGGGATTACCGGCGGGGGTATTGCACTCGATGCAGCCTCCCGCGGTCTTAAGGTTGCCTTGGTAGAAAAGGGTGATTTTGCCTCAGGTACCAGTAGTAAATCAACCAAGCTGAT
>CALIIC010000199.1 GCA_938020445.1 uncultured Flavobacteriaceae bacterium
GCACCCAAACTCTTAAAAGTGTACCGTGCCTTTTTAGACGGCAAGGAAAATATGACCGCTAGCACGAAAGGAAAAGGGTTTTTCGCAAAACTCTTTGGATAATCAACAATACTACAACCTTATGGAACATATCAATAAATCAGTTTTTAAAATAATAACCGCCTCGGGCACCGGCAGCGGATTCGTTGTAAGCGGAAAAAATCATGTGATAACGAACTATCACGTGATCAAGGGGGAAAAGACCGTAGCGGTCGAAGATCATAAGAAAGATCGGCATGTCGCGAAGGTCGTGATGGCCAACCCTGAAGTAGATTTGGCCTTTTTACATATTGAAGGGTTTGAAAATACAGAAACTAGTATTACCCTAGATCCGGCAGTGCAGATCGCCAATACCCAAAAAGTGTACATTAACGGATATCCGTTCGGGATGCCCTACACTATTACGGAGGGTATTGTTTCCTCGGTACACCAACCCATGGGTTCGCGGCACTATTTACAGACCGATGCAGCCGTAAACCCTGGAAACTCTGGCGGACCTATGACCAATGAAACCGGTAAACTCGTCGGGGTAACGACTTCAAAATTCACCAATGCCGATAATGTGGGCTTTGGAATCAAGCATGTTGACCTCATTAAGGAAATTAGCGATTTCACCCATTCAGATGATACATACCATGTAAAGTGTAATTCCTGCGATACCTATATGATCGAGGAAACAGAATTCTGTAACAACTGTGGTAACAATATGGATATCTCCATTTGGGAGGAATTTGAAAAAAGCCACTTTGCAAATTTTGTCGAGGAAGCCTTAACGGAACTTGGAATGAATCCCGTTATTGGAAGAGCCGGCAAAGATTTCTGGGAATTTCACCAAGGGAGTGCCCTCATTCGCATTTTCGTTTTCAAACGCGATTATTTGGTTGCTACTTCCCCAATGAACAATCTACCAAAAACCGGGCTAAAAGAATTGATGGAGTACCTATTGCAAGACAAAGTGAGCCCTTACACCCTTGGGGTACATGAAAACAAAATATTCCTCTCGTACCGAACGCACCTTTCTGATATTTTCACCGATGCCGCTCCTACGATCAAGGAAAACATTAAAAACTTGGCTTTGAAAGCCGATGATTTGGATAATTTCTTTATGGATACGTATGGTTGTGAAATGTCTATGGAAGCCAAAGACGTTTAGGCAGTTACCCTATTAAGAGAAATCGCCATTCAATATAATAAGCCCTGACCGAAACGTCAGGGCTTTTGTATTCCCCATAAGTGTTAAAGTAAGGCATAGGAACAATATTTGAAACCCAGAACGTTCTCTATAAAAGCATTTTAACACCCTACAAAAGATGATAAAAAAAACCTTTCTCAGTACCCTTGTATGTTCCCTACTAATTGCCTCTTGCAGCGAAGATAACGATACCACCGAAGTAAACTTGGCGCCTACTAATTTCACGGTCACGACGGCCGAAGAAACATTTGGATCCATTGCGTTGGATTGGACCGATGCCGAAGATCCGGAAGGAAAAAGCATTCGCTATGATGTATTCGTCAACACGGAGAAAAAAGGAAATAAGTTGACCATATCTGAATATACTATTGAAAACCTGTCTCCGGCAACAACCTATGCCGTTCGTATCGAAGCAATTGATGATACCGGCAATAAGACAGGGGTTGATGGGAATTACACAACCTTGGATGCTCCGGTACCCAGTGCGGTTGCCATAGTTCAATCTGAAATTACGGAGACCTCTTTTAAAATTTCTTGGGAAGCTGCTACAATTTCAGACAATTCAGAGATAACCTATGATATCTATATCGATGATTTACTGATCTCTGAAAACACCGCTAATCAGGAATTCTACTTTTCCGCTCTTGACCCAGGTACTTCCTATGAAATAAAAGTCACTTCAAAATCAACATATAAAACCAATGCTGTTTCGGTAGAAACCTTGGCGACCGATATTTTTGATACTTTTATCAAATTTGGAGAATTGGATCTTCCACCGGGGGGACCGACCAGAGAATCACTCTTAAGCAGTGTCGAAATTCCAATCGCTATCTTCAACGCTGCTGGAGCATCCATTGCAACGGAAAAAGATATTATCGTAGAATTTGAAGTCAAAGGAGGTGTAAATGAGTTTGATTATAATCTAATCACTCCTTCGCCGCTCACCATTCCAATGGGAAGCACCGAAGCGACTATTGTCGTTGAAATAATCGATGACGGAATGGAAGAAGATGATGAAACATTTTCTATAGAAACCACCAACGTAACAAATGCCAAAGTAACTGGCAGCACAACAAGCACCTTTATTATTGATGGCTTTGTAGATGGTATTTTTTCACCACAAAGCAGTACGGGGTATATGGTAGATATTACTTGGAACAATCCCGATGTAAATATTGACGCCATATTACTAAAAGAACAATCGGGAGGCCTAAGTGGTAGTGTCGCTTTTTTCACAACCAACGACTACCCAGAGTCTTTTGAGTTGGGAACCAACAGATCCAATGGCAAATACTATCTAGATCTTGAACGGAACGGAAGCAGTGTTGGCCCTGTAGAAGTATCGATTTTTGTTCAGGCCCCTGGTGATGGTTCCTCGACCGCTTTTGAATCGATCGTTTATCTCATTATTCCCGAAGGGGGATCGTTGCGTACCGTTTATGAAATTGACATTGTAGATGGGGCCTATACCTTTGTAGAAGCTTCAAATTAACCAATACGATCCGTATACTATAGAAAAGAGGCTGTCTAAAAAGGCGGTCTCTTTTTTTTTGAATTATAATGAAAGGATCGTAACTTTAGTTATGAGCCTAAAAATAGTATGGAAGACCAACCATCAGTCTCAGTTAAGTCTTCTCCCACCGAGTTATGATGATTTCGTTGCGGATAACCATCCCGTTCGTATTGTAAATACGATTATCGATCGGATAGATATAAATTCGATCGAGCGCACCTATAAGGGGGGCGGAACTTCCAGTTATCACCCACGTGATCTTCTCAAGATATTGATCTATGCTTATTTGCGCAATCTTTACTCCTCTCGTAAAATCGAACAGGCCCTAGGTGAGAACGTCCACTTTATGTGGCTTAGCGGCTGCATCCGGCCAGACCATAACACGATCAGTAACTTTCGTTCTAGCAAGCTCAAGGGAAAATTCAAGAAAATATTCAATCAAGTAGTTATGCTCCTTGCGGAGCAAGGATACCTCAATATAAAGGACATTTACGTAGACGGTACAAAGATCCAGGCAAACGCAAACCGCTACACCTTTGTCTGGGGCAAGAGCATCAACAACTCACGCGAGCGCATCAAGAAACAACTCAAGGAACTCTGGCGCTATGTGGAGACCGTGTATGCAGACGAAGCGCAGCAGCCCAACGAGCCAGATCATTTCGATGCCGTAAACCCCGGGGAAGTGGCAAAGACCATAGAGCGGATCAGCCAAGCATTAGAAGGTAAGACTATAGACAAGAAGGTAAAGCAGAAGCTCAACTACGCCAAGAACAACTGGTCAAAGAACGTTGCAAAATACAATAGGCAACAAGAGCAAATGGGTACTCGCAATAGTATGAGCAAGACCGACCCCGATGCTACTTTTATGCGTATGAAAGATGACCACATGCAAAACGGTCAGCTCAAAGCGGGATATAACCTACAAGCTGCGACCAACGATCAATTCATCGTTAATTACACCTTGGCGCAGACCACGGCGGACACCACCACACTTATCGACCATGTAGATGAATTTATAGAGAGTTATGGACAAGCCCCTGAGCAGCTCACCGCGGATGCAGGGTATGGCAGTGAAGAGAATTATGCAAATCTAGAGAGCAAGGATATTGAAGCCTTTGTGAAGTACAACTACTTCCACAAAGAACAGTTGGAGCAGAAAAGAGGTACTTGTAAAAAACCTTTTGCAGGTGATAAATTGTATTACAATAGCGAACAAGACTGTTACTACTGCCCCATGGGGCAAGCCATGCGAAACATAGGAAGCTGCCGGCGGGAGACCAAAACCGGATATTTACAGACCATTGATCGCTATCAAGCAAATAACTGCAAAGGATGCCCCATGCGAGGGGTCTGCCATAAAGCGCAAGGAAATAGGATCGTAGAGCGGAACCACAACCTGGTCAGGCTCAAGGCCAAGGCAAAAGAAAAATTACTTAGCCTGGAAGGAATCGCCCATCGTAAACAAAGATGCTGGGATGTCGAGGCTGTTTTTGGAAATATAAAACAGAATATGAACTTCAAAAGGTTCTTTTTAAGGGGAATCGACAAAGTGGAAACCGAAATAGGCTTGGTCGCAATGGCACACAACCTGAAAAAGGTAACCTTGAGAGCATAAAACTCTTTAACTTCTTTTGATCCATTGGCCAACAACCCAAAAAATCGACCTCAAAAATCAAAACAATCACAAATGCCACAAACCAAAAAGACCGCCTAAATGTTTTTAGACAGCCTCTTTTAGTTTTTATAAGATCAATTTTTTAGTTGGCCACCTCACTTGTAAACTTTAGGCGATATAGTCGTAGTTCCTCATCATCATAGTCCCCATCGAACTCGGCCATCGCAGTTTCGATATCATCTGTTTCGGCTTCTAGAAAATAATCGTGTATTTCTTCTTGCTGGTCTTCATCAAAAAGCTCATCGATCCAATAAGCAATATCCAATTTGGTACCGCTGAACACGATTTGTTCCATTTCTTTGATCAGTTCACCCAACTCAATTCCTTTGGCCGAGGCAATATCATCCAAGGGAAGTTTCCTGTCCACGTTTTGAATGATATAGAGCTTTAGTGCAGAATTCGCCCCGGTTGTCTTTACAACTAAATCATCTGGTCGAATAATTTCATTTTCTTCTACATATTTTTCGATAAATGCTATAAAAGGCTTTCCATACTTTTTTGCTTTTCCCTCCCCTACTCCGTAAATATTCTGTAATTCAAGCTGTGATATGGGATACTTTAGTGCCATATCATTTAAAGAAGGGTCTTGGAATACAACAAAGGGAGGTACGCCTAACTTATCGGCTTGTGCCTTTCGTAAATTCTTTAATTGTTTCAATAAGCGTTCATCACTAACCCCACCGCTCTTGGCGGCACTCACAATGGCGTCATTTTTCGAATCACTGTAAACGTGATCTTTGGTCATTAGGAAAGAAACAGGTGCTTTCATGTATTCTTTGCCTTTTTCGGTAACATTCAATACCCCATAGCGCTCAATTTCTTTGTGCAAGAGTCCTGCAACCAGTACTTGGCGAATCAAAGCCATCCAATAGCTTTTATCCTTATCTGCCCCGATTCCAAAGACCGGTTTTTCATTGGTCTTATGCGATGCCATCATGGCATTTACCTTCCCGACCAATGTTTTTACGATTTCCTTTGATTTAAATTTTTCATTGGTGGCCAGCACTACTTTGAGGAGCTTTTCAACGTTCTCCTGCGCTTCCTCTCTTTCTTTTGGGTTTCTTTTGTTATCGTCCATATCGGCACCAGCGCCGTTTACCTCATCAAATTCCTCACCAAAATAATGCAGTATAAACTTTCTGCGAGACATCGAAGTTTCAGCATACCCCACCACTTCCTGCAGCAATGCATTTCCTATTTCTTGTTCGGCAACGGGCTTACCGGACATAAATTTTTCAAGCTTCTCTATATCCTTATAAGCATAAAAGGCCAAACAATGCCCTTCCCCGCCATCTCGACCGGCACGACCTGTTTCTTGGTAATAGCTTTCAATACTTTTAGGTATGTCATGGTGTATGACGAAACGTACATCGGGTTTATCAATTCCCATTCCAAAAGCAATAGTTGCAACAACTACATCTACATCTTGCATCAGAAACATATCTTGATACTTGGAGCGGGTCTTTGCATCAAAACCTGCATGATACGGCACTGCGCTCACCCCATTTACCTGTAGTACTTGAGAGAGTTCTTCCACTCTTTTTCTACTTAGGCAATAAACGATTCCCGACTTGCCTGCATTTTTTTTGACGAATCTGATAATGTCCGCGTCCACATCGGCGGTTTTCGGCCGTACCTCATAAAACAGGTTCGGTCTATTAAACGATTCCTTAAAAAGCTTGGCACCCCCGATCCCCAAATTCTTAACAATATCTTCCTGCACCTTAGGAGTCGCCGTGGCCGTCAACGCAATGATCGGAATATCACTCCCGAGTCGGTTTACGATGGCACGTAAATTTCGATATTCGGGCCTAAAATCATGGCCCCATTCAGAAATACAATGTGCTTCGTCTACGGCCAAAAAGGAAATTTTGACCGTTTGTAAGAAATCGACATATTCTTGCTTGGTCAAAGATTCAGGTGCTACATACAGTAATTTGGTCACCCCAGATGTGATGTCTTCCATCACCATCTTAACCTCTGACTTGTTCAAGGAGGAGTTCAGAACATGGGCTATGCCATTTTCCGAGGAGATACCCCGAATGGCATCTACCTGATTTTTCATAAGGGCGATCAGTGGAGAGACCACTATCGCCGTACCTTCCTGCATTAATGCCGGGAGCTGGTAGCAAAGCGATTTACCACCGCCGGTCGGCATAATTACAAAGGTGTTTTTCCGATCCAAGATGTGTTGCACTACATCTTTCTGAAGACCTTTAAAAGTAGAAAAACCGAAGTAGTGTTTAAGGGGAGCGTGTAAATCGGTTTCTTTCAAAGCTGTACGATCATTTTTCATTTGAGAACTTAGTCTGTCGTATTTTTTTTCACTTCCTTAAGATAGTGATTTCCTAACTCTTTCATGCAGAAATCGGGCCAAATCATTTTATACCGTTTAAAAATTGCGATAAGTTAAGAATGTGTAATTTTGTACTCTTAAATATAATACATTCTTTTAGACTAGTACTATCTAATTTATACAATACTTTGAACGAACCCAAAGCTATACTTGACATAGCGAAGAAAACTATTACCATGCAAAGCGAGGCCGTGCAGCAGCTTGCCACTTTGCTCGACGACGATTTCTCAAAAGCGGTAGCCGCAATTATAAGCTCTCAAGGAAGGGTTGTTGTCTCCGGAATTGGGAAAAGTGCCATCGTTGCCTCCAAAATTACGGCGACCTTAAATTCAACAGGGACACCGGCTATTTTTATGCATGCCGGGGATGCAATTCACGGGGATTTGGGTACCATTCAAGAAAACGATGTGGTCATCTGCATCTCCAAAAGCGGTAGCACTCCCGAAATAAAAATGTTGGTTCCTTTGATCAAACGAGGAAAAAACATACTGATCGGGATGACGGGCAATCCAGAATCGTTCCTAGGGCAACAATCAGACTTTGTACTGAATACCTTCGTTGCCAAAGAGGCGTGCCCGAATAATCTTGCACCCACCACAAGTACCACAGCGCAAATGGTCATGGGCGATGCCTTGGCGATATGCCTGTTAGAACTAAAAGGTTTCAGCAGCAAGGATTTTGCCAAATACCATCCGGGCGGCACCTTGGGAAAACGGCTTTACCTCCGTGTTGCCGATATCGTGGCCACCAATCAAAAGCCAGAGGTGACCAGCGAAAGTGACATCAAAAATGTCATCGTGGAAATATCGGAAAAAATGCTCGGAGCCACAGCAGTTACCGAAAATGGCAATGTTGTTGGGGTCGTAACGGATGGGGATGTCCGAAGAATGTTGAACAAATATGACTCGATCAACGGCCTGAAAGCAAAAGATATCATGACCCATGCACCCCAGACCATTGAAAGTGATGTTTTGGCCTTAACGGCCCTCGAACGCATGCACGAAAGAGGCATTTCGCAACTATTGGTAGTCGATAACAACCAATACCAAGGGGTCGTACATTTACACAACTTACTTAAAGAAGGCATTTTATAATGGCTACAAACACGACCAACCCGAACGAGATGTCGTTCTTAGATCATTTGGAAGAACTGCGATGGCATTTGATACGCTGTGTCTCGGCAGTAGTGATTGTTGGTAGCGTGGCCTTTTTAATGCGGGAGTTTATTTTTGACACCGTACTATTTGGTCCAAAAAAAATGGATTTCCCCACCTATCGGTTGTTCTGTAATATAGCAACCTACTTTGGTTTCGAATCCGACTTTTGTGCCGACGAACTTCCTTTTACAATTCAGAGCAGGTTAATGTCGGGACAATTTTCGGCGCATATCTGGACCTCTATCTGGGCCGGTTTTATTGTTGGTTTTCCATATGTCCTATACGAATTGTGGAAATTCATTAGTCCCGGGCTTTATGAAAAAGAGCGCAAAAATTCGCGCGGTTTTATTGTGATAGCATCGCTCTTATTCTTTCTCGGGGCATTGTTCGGGTACTACGTGGTCGCGCCACTTTCAATCAACTTTTTGGGTACCTACCAAGTAAGTTCCGAGGTGACCAATGAGTTTGACTTGGCCTCTTACGTAGCCACAGTTCGGGCTTCGGTCATCGCATGCGGATTTATATTCGAACTTCCCATCATTGTTTACTTCCTCACCAAAGTAGGTTTGGTGACGCCTGAAATTCTTAAAAAGTATCGTAAAATATCGCTAGTAGTCGTATTGATACTGGCCGCTGTGATTACACCACCCGATGTGGCAAGCCAAGTGGTCGTGGCAGTGCCCATTTTGATTTTGTATCAGGTAAGTATCCATATTTCCCGCAGAGTACTGAAAAATCAGGCCAAAAAAGAAGCTAAAAAAGCACGAAAACAAGGAAACGATGTCAAACCCCGTTGAAGAATTTAATAGTTATAGGGAAAAGATGAACGAAAAGTTATTGGCAGACAATAACAAAATCATCAAACGTATTTTCAATTTGGACACCAATGCATATGCCGCCGGTGCCCTTGATGTAAAGACCAAAGAATTATTGGGTCTTGTAGCTTCTACTGTTTTGCGATGCGATGACTGTGTAAAATACCATTTGGAGACCAGCTTTAAAGAAGGCGCTACCAAGGAGGAAGTGATGGAAACGATGGGTATTGCGACCCTTGTTGGCGGTACCATTGTAGTCCCGCACCTGCGAAGGGCCTATGAATTTTGGGAAGCCCTTGAGCAACAAGAAGGTTAAAAAAACCGTAATAATTTTTCAAAACATATGGTAAACTGTAGTTTTGATACCCTTACGCAGGCTGTTTAATTGGCACGCACAAAAGCAACGAAACTAGAACTTGACACTTTAAAATGAAATTACGGGCCGAAAATATCATGAAAACCTATAGCGGACGACAAGTAGTTCGCGGTATTTCCTTGGAGGTAAACCAGGGTGAAATCATAGGATTGTTGGGGCCGAACGGAGCCGGAAAAACAACTTCGTTCTACATGATCGTAGGTTTGGTAAAACCCAATGGCGGAAAGATCTTTCTAGATGATATGGAAATCACCAACTTCCCGATGTACAAAAGAGCTCAAAACGGTATCGGGTATCTGGCGCAGGAGGCCTCTGTTTTTAGAAAGTTAAGCATCGAAAAAAATATTTTAAGTGTGCTCCAACTTACCAAATTAAGTAAGAAAGAGCAGCTAATGAAGATGGAATCGCTCATCGAGGAATTTGGATTGGGACATATTCGAAAAAACCGTGGTGACCTGCTTTCCGGAGGGGAACGAAGGCGAACAGAAATTGCCCGTGCCCTGGCAACAGACCCTAAATTTATTCTGCTTGATGAACCCTTTGCGGGTGTTGACCCAGTGGCGGTTGAAGACATTCAACGCATTGTTGCGCAACTCAAAAACAAAAATATAGGTATCTTGATCACGGATCATAATGTGCAAGAAACCTTGGCCATTACAGAACGTTCGTACCTAATGTTCGAAGGCGGTATTTTAAAATCGGGGCATCCCGAGGATCTTGCGGCCGATGAAATGGTGCGCAAAGTATATCTAGGGCAAAACTTCGAACTGCGTAAAAAGAAATTGGATTTTTAGATTTCGCCGTTTTCACTGCCCCTGCGCCTAACAAGCACCCTCGCTCAAAAAAATACAAGGTAGTTGTTGTCCCTATTTGGTCTGTAAATTGCTAATGACAGAGGTGACAATGTAAAAGAAGATGATGATCGGAATTGCCAAATAACGCAAGGTAACCAACAATACCAGACTAACGATGATGAAGGTGTAGCGCAACGCATTGTTCTGAAAATTCCAATTTTTAAATTTTAAGGCGAACAAAGCTATGTTTGAATTCAGCAAATACGCGCTGACCAAAGTAACACTGATCAGGAACCATTGGTTTAGGATGATTTCGTTCAATAGATCATTCTGTTGATACATTAGAATCAACGGCAAGGAAAGTATTAAAAGGGCATTTGCCGGGGTAGGCAACCCAATAAAGGAAGATACTTGGTTTTCGTCAATATTAAATTTAGCAAGCCGATACGCCGAAGCGAGCGTAATTAAAAAACCGAAAAAGGGCAAAGGAGAAAACACACCACCAATCCACAACATCGATTCAGAAGGGGTAGCAGAAAATTCCAGGTTCCACCCGCCGCTCATCGACATGCCCAAGAGCTGAAACATCACAATCCCGGGTACTAAACCGCTCGTAATCATATCTGCCAAAGAATCGAGCTGCAGCCCCAACGCACTGCGAACATCCAATATGCGCGCCGCCAGCCCATCGAACCAATCAAAAACGATTCCTATAAAAACAAACAAGGCCGCTAGATCTAACTGATTCAATACCGCGAAAACGGTCGCGACACAACCACAAAAAACATTTCCTAAGGTGATAAGGTTGGGTATATGGCGTTTCATTTACTTCTTTTTTGGTCCGTGATCGTTCTTCACATCGTTCCTTAAGGCCATAAAGCGCTATACATACTTGGCGGGCCTTAAGTACAATGGTATGACTCATTCATCAATTTTATAAAAATAACACAAAAAAAGAAGTAAGCCTTTAGGCATTTATTTTATTCGGATATTTGCCCAAAAAGCAACAACCTTTTAGATGCATATACGAACCTATCTTTTTTTGTTCCTTCTGGTCTTTAGCGTATCAGGTTTTTCTCAAGAATTCACCATATCTGCCTTAACAAGGGTGAGTATTTTAACGGTGGGGCCCGGCGATGAACTCAATAGCAAATTCGGTCATAGCGCAATACGTGTAAAAGACCCTACAACAGATCTTGACATTGTATACAATTACGGGATGTTCGATTTTAACACGCCCAATTTTTACATGAAATTTACCCGTGGCAAGCTCGATTATCGTTTGGCCAAACAACGGTTTACCTATTTCCTAAGATCCTATGAGATCGAAAAACGCTGGTTAAAAGAACAGGTGCTCCAACTAAAACCGGAAGAGGTGCAAGCTTTGTTGGGGTTTCTGGAAAAAAACCACCTGCCTGAAAATAGGTTTTACAAATACGATTTCTTTTTTGACAATTGCACCACGCGTTTGCCCGAAGCCTTAAAGACCGTCCTGGGCACGAAACTAACATTGGATCCAGGCGATGTAGGCGACGAAACCACGTATCGCGATTTGATTCATCAAAATTTAGAACTTAATTCCTGGTCTAACTTTGGTATTGATTTGGCATTGGGGTCCGTGATCGATGAAAAGGGAACGCCTTTTCTCCCTATCAATGTCTATGATCAACTCGAACAATCCAAAATCAATACGGAGCCGATTGTTTATAAAGACATTTCCCTTCTTGAAGATCACCGTCCCGAAAACAAAGCGAACTTTTTAACAACGCCTTTTTTCTGGTTGGTGATTGTATTGGGTGCCGTAGCCTTGGTGACCTATTTCGATTTTAAAAAAGGGAAACGGTCTCGATGGCTCGATTTTGGTTTGTTTTTTAGTACCGGAGCTGCAGGGCTCCTCATTTTATTCTTATGGTTTGCGACAGACCACCAGGCGACAAAGACCAATTTTAACGCATTGTGGGCCTTTGCGCCCAATTTGATCGTTGCATTTTTTATGCTTAAAAAACAGCTTCCCGCCTGGAGCAGGGCATATTGCTATCTTTTAGTAGGCTTAATACTAGTGACTGTGCTTTTATGGGTACTAAATATACAAGTGTTTTCGCCTTTGATCATTTTGATCTTAGTAGCTTTGGCGATTCGTTATCTCTTTCTAAGTCGATTGGCCGTTGTTAGATGAACCTTCTGGTAACTCTCTTTGAATCGTGCACAAGAAAAGGCAATAAATAATAACGTTAACTAGTTCGAGTCAGTACCAAACTTGAACATGAACTTGTAAAATGAACCTACTCACCGTTGAAAATATATCAAAGTCGTTTGGAGAACGCGTCCTGTTCGAACAACTTTCCTTTGGTATCAATAAGGATCAAAAGATTGCATTGATTGCCAAAAACGGTACTGGAAAAACATCCATACTAAATATCTTGTCCGGCGCAGACGCTCCCGATAGCGGTAAGGTAAACTACAGAAAAGGTATTCGCACCTCCTTTTTGGAGCAAGAACCAAATTTAGACCCCAAACTCACGATTGAAGAAACCATTTTTGCTTCTGACAATGATATTTTAAAAGTCATTGCTCGCTATGAGGCAGCCTTGGAAAATCCGGAAGATCAAGATGCATATCAAAGCGCCTTTGAAGATATGGAACGTTTTAGCGCTTGGGATTTTGAAACGCAGTACAAGCAGATCTTATCCAAACTGAAGTTAGATGATCTTGAGGTAAAAGTGGGGTTGCTGTCCGGAGGGCAAAAAAAACGAATCGCCCTTGCAAATGCACTGATCAATAGACCCGACCTGTTAATCCTAGATGAACCTACCAACCACCTGGATTTGGAAATGATCGAATGGTTGGAACACTATTTCGCAAAAGAGAATATGACCTTGTTCATGGTCACCCACGACCGCTACTTCCTAGAAAGGGTATGCAATGAAATCATAGAACTAGACGAGGGTGTGCTGTACCCATACAAAGGCAATTACTCCTATTATTTGGAAAAAAAAGAAGCACGGATCGAACAAGAGGCCACCGAACTTCATAAATCAAAGCAGCTCTTCAAAAAAGAACTCGCTTGGATGCGACGCCAGCCAAAGGCCAGAACCACAAAGTCGAAATCAAGGATCGATGATTTTCAGACGATCAAGGACAAGGCCGGGAAGCGCAGAAATGAGCACGAGGTGCAGTTAGAGATTAATATGGAACGGGTTGGGAGTAAAATTTTAGAGCTACACAAACTGGTAAAATCCTATCCGGAAAAACCCATTCTTAATAAGTTCGACTACACCTTTAACAAGGGAGAACGTGTGGGCATCATTGGTAAGAATGGTACGGGTAAATCTACCTTCCTAAACATTATTACAGGCACCGATAGTCCCGACAATGGCAAAGTCATTGTAGGGGACACCATTAAGTTCGGGTATTACACCCAAAAAGGCATTGATGTAAAAAAGGGCCAAAAAGTAATAGACGTGGTTCGGGAATTCGGGGATTTTATCCCCTTGATGAAAGGCCGCCAAATCTCTGCCCAACAATTATTGGAGCGTTTTCTTTTTGATCGAAAAAAGCAATACGATTTTGTAGACAAGTTAAGCGGAGGGGAACGCAAAAGGCTCTACCTATGTACCGTATTGATTCAAAACCCTAATTTTCTAATCCTTGATGAACCTACGAACGATCTTGATATCGTTACCTTAAATGTATTGGAAAGTTTTCTATTGGATTTTCCAGGTTGCCTCATTGTAGTTTCGCATGATCGGTATTTTATGGATAAAATTGTAGACCACCTTTTCGTCTTTAGGGGAAATGCCGTTATCGAGGATTTTCCTGGCAACTATTCAGACTTTAGAGCCTACGAAGACAGTGTGATAATCGAAGGTAGAATCGAGAAGGAAAAACAGCAAGAATCAAAAGCGCCCAAGAAAAATTGGAAAGAGGATACAACGAAAAGCAAGCTTTCCTATGCCGAACAAAAGGAGCACAAGCAGCTTGAAAAAGACATTCAAAAACTGGAATTTAAGAAAGGTGAAATCGAACAACAGTTTGTGACCGGTGACCTTTCCCCGGAAGACATCGCCGATCTTTCCAAGAAATTAAAGGAAATTGCAGATGGTATTGAAACGAAAACCGAGCGATGGTTCGAGTTATCGGCCATTATCGAAGGCTAAAGAAGTGTTTTGAACTTTTCCGATGGGCAGTATTTCTAAACAACTTAACTTTTTATTGACCGCCACCAACCAGCATGGGGTACACTCCCCCTTTGTATACAAGTTCGTTACGGAGTGCCTCTATACCTCAAGAAAGAAAAAGCACAAAACAATCGACGTGCTCTTTAAGAGTATTTCCTATTTTGAAACTAAAAGCCTTCTGCTTACGGAAGCGTATAGTGGATATACGGTGGAAATTCAAAAGAAATTCCCACTGGTTCGATTTGGGAGCCCTCCCTATGACCTATTCTTGATAGATGCAAGCGTCGAAACGGAAATACGGGACCTTATAGCCAACCCAACATCATTGCATAACAATACGATGCTATTGATCGATCGTATCCACAAAAATTCAAAAAACGAAAGCGTATGGCAGGCGGTGAAGGCTTCACCAAACGTAACCGTTACCATAGACCTATTTTACTGTGGTGTCGTTTTTTTTAGAAAGGAACAGGTAAAAGAACATTTTAAGATTCGAATTTAATGCCCTAATTTTAAGCATTGAAAGACTAATGGGATGAACAATACACTTTACATCATCTTTGGAGGCATATTTATGCTCTACTTAATCGTTACCATTACCACCCGTACTAAATCGAAGCAACGCAAGTCCCGAAAGTTTATGGAAGACTACAAGCGCAAGGATACGGATGAATGATGCATTGCTTCGCACCTAATAGGACTCAATTTGAACATATTCAATGAAAATATATACCAAAACAGGAGACAAAGGTACTACGGCATTGTTTGGGGGCACCCGTGTACCAAAGCATCATATACGAATCAATAGCTATGGCACCGTAGACGAACTGAATTCGTGGCTCGGCCTTATTCGCGATCAGGAAATCGATTCCCATTCCAAAGAAACACTTACCAATATCCAAGACAAACTTTTTACCGTGGGGGCGATATTGGCTACCGAACCTCAAAAAGCCGTGCTTAAAAATGGCAAAGAGCGGTTGAACATCCCTAAAATCAATGCCGCCGATGTACTGTTTTTGGAGACAGAAATGGATGAAATGGAAGAGAACCTTCCGCCCATGACCCATTTTATACTTCCCGGGGGCCATACGACCGTGTCATATTGTCATTTAGCGCGAACCGTCTGCAGGCGGGCCGAACGCATGGCGACACTCTTACATGAGAACGAGCCGTTTGAAGACAGTGTACTGGTATATTTGAATCGTTTGTCCGATTATCTTTTCGTACTGGCACGAAAGTTGTCTAAAGACTTGCAGGCGACTGAAATAAAGTGGATTCCCAAAAAAAATGGTTAATAATCCCCTATTTTTTAGCCCTGCACAATATTAAATAAAAAATTGTGTTGATAAATTACGTGAAATAGTCTAAAAAAAACTTGACTATTTCCTTTTAAAATATACTTTTGCAAAAAATTAAAATCAAACCATCAGCATGTACTGGACATTAGAACTAGCATCCTATTTAAGTGATGCCCCCTGGCCGGCCACTAAAGACGAATTAATAGATTACTCTATTCGAACCGGTGCGCCTTTAGAGGTCGTAGAAAACCTTCAGTCTATGGAAGAGGAAGGTGGAGAAATTTACGAGTCTATCGAAGAAATTTGGCCCGACTATCCCACGGAAGAAGATTACCTCTGGAACGAGGACGAATATTAATAACGACACCCTAGTGTTGTAAAAAGTCTCCATTGGAGGCTTTTTTTTATGGGCTTGTCTTTCGTTTTCTGTAATTTTGGCAGTTCATGAAGGTATTTTAGAGAATTCACAAAACTGGAATGCCTTTTGACAGACAGAGGGCAGAACCGTCCTAGATACTAAAAATCGATACGATACCGGTAGCACCCGGTACACCATATAAAACAGCATTCACATTATGAGTTTTTTAAATTCTATATTAAAGACATTCGTCGGAGACAAATCAAAGAAAGATGTCAAAGAACTTGGGCCTTTGGTAGACAAGGTCAAATCGTTCGAATCACAGTTGGCCCAGTTAGATGATGACGGACTACGAAACAAAACAGCGGAGTTCAAAGAAAAGATAGCGGCGAATTGCAAAGAGGTAGCGGATAAAATTACCGTTCTGGAAGAAGAGGTAAAAGCCTCTACCGATATAGATAAGAACGAAGATCTATATGCCGAGATCGATAAATTAAAAGAGGAGGCCTACCGCCTCTCGGAAGATACTCTGAACGATATTCTTCCCGAAGCGTTTGCGGTGGTCAAAGAAACCGCTAAAAGATTTAAAGAAAATGAAACGATTACGGTAACAGCATCTGAATATGATCGGCAGCTATCGGGCTCCAAAGAGTATGTAGTATTGGATGGCGACAAGGCCGTGTGGAGCAATTCTTGGGATGCAGCGGGAAAGCAAGTTACCTGGGATATGGTGCATTATGATGTACAATTGATCGGAGGTATCGCCTTGCACCAAGGGAAAATCGCTGAAATGCAAACGGGAGAGGGAAAAACCTTGGTGGCCACCCTACCCTTGTACCTCAATGCCCTTTCTGGTAAAGGAGCGCATCTGGTAACGGTGAACGACTATCTAGCGAAAAGGGATAGTGCGTGGATGGCCCCCATCTTTGAGTTTCACGGACTTTCCGTAGACTGTATCGACTATCATAGGCCTAATTCTGAAGGACGTCGCGCGGCTTACAATGCAGATATCACCTATGGTACGAACAACGAATTCGGTTTTGATTACCTCCGGGACAATATGGCGCATACCCCAAAAGATTTGGTACAACGCCCTCATCATTATTCGATTGTAGATGAAGTAGATTCTGTATTGGTAGATGATGCCCGTACTCCTTTGATTATCTCTGGACCGGTACCTGAAGGGGATCGCCATGAATTTAATGAGTTAAAACCCAAGATCAATGACATCGTTCAAAAACAGCGGCAGCATTTGACCGGAGTCTTGGCAGAATCGAAAAAATTAATTGCGGCCGGTGATACCAAAGAAGGCGGATTCTTATTACTACGTGTACATCGCGGATTGCCAAAAAACAAGGCCTTTATAAAGTTCTTAAGTGAGGAAGGGGTAAAACAATTGCTTCAAAAGACCGAGAATTTCTACATGCAGGACAACAATAGGGAGATGCCAAAGGTAGACGAAGACCTATTGTTCGTAATCGACGAAAAAAACAATCAGATAGAACTGACCGATCAAGGGGTTGAATACATTTCAGGAGCACAGGACAAGGATTTCTTTGTAATGCCCGATATAGGAGGTGAAATTGCGAAAATCGAGAGCCAAAACCTGGAAATTGAAAAAGAAGCCGAACTAAAAGAAGAGTTGTTCAAGGACTTTACCGTCAAAAGTGAGCGTATTCATACCATGAGTCAATTGCTCAAAGCCTATACCTTATTCGAAAAGGATGTGGAGTATGTTGTGATGGACAACAAGGTAATGATCGTAGATGAGCAAACGGGCCGTATTATGGATGGTCGTCGTTATTCAGATGGGCTGCATCAGGCGATTGAAGCCAAGGAAAATGTAAAAATCGAAGCCCTTACACAAACCTTTGCTACCGTTACCCTGCAGAACTACTTCAGGATGTATAAAAAGCTCTCCGGTATGACCGGTACGGCCATCACGGAGGCAGGAGAATTTTGGGAAATATATAAGTTGGATGTGATGGAGATCCCCACCAACCGCCCCATTGCCCGTGACGATAGAAACGATTTGATCTATAAGACCAAACGCGAAAAATACAATGCCATTATTGATGAAGTGACCAAATTATCACAACAGGGACGCCCTGTATTGATCGGTACCACTTCCGTAGAGATTTCAGAATTGTTGTCACGAATGTTGGGCATTCGAAAAGTAGAACACAATGTCCTGAATGCTAAATTGCACAAGAAGGAGGCCGATGTAGTTGCCGAAGCTGGGAATGCGGGAATCGTAACCATCGCGACCAATATGGCAGGACGAGGTACAGACATTAAACTATCCGATGCGGTAAAGGCATCTGGCGGACTCGCCATTGTAGGGACCGAACGCCATGATTCAAGACGAGTGGATCGGCAGTTACGAGGACGATCAGGAAGACAAGGAGATCCCGGAAGCTCGCAATTCTATGTTTCATTGGAAGACAACCTCATGCGCTTGTTCGGTTCGGACCGGGTCGCTAAAATGATGGATAAGATGGGCTTGGAAGAAGGAGAAGTGATTCAACACTCGATGATGACCAAATCTATTGAGCGCGCACAGAAAAAAGTAGAAGAAAACAACTTTGGAGTTCGGAAACGACTGTTGGAATATGACGATGTTATGAACGCCCAACGAGAGGTGGTCTACAAAAGAAGACGCCATGCCTTGCAGGGAGAACGATTAAAGGTAGATATTGCCAACATGGTATATGACACCTGCGAAGTTATTGCCGACACCAACAAAGCGGCCAATGACTTTAAGAACTTCGAATTTGAACTGATCAAGTACTTTTCTATTACCTCCCCCATCTCAGAAGCAGATTTTGCGCGAATGGGTGTTCAAGAAATGGCCAATAGTATATACAAGACGGCCTTTGATCACTACCAGCATAAAATAGAACGCAATGCCGAGACTGCTTTCCCGGTCATTAAGCAGGTATACGAAGACAACTCGAATAAATTTGAACGGATCGTAGTGCCCTTTACAGATGGTATCAAAACCTTAAATGTGGTGACCAACCTGCAAGAAGCGTACGAATCGAACGGGAAACAATTGGTGACCGATTTTGAAAAGAACATCACCCTGGCCATTATTGACGACTCGTGGAAGACCCATCTTCGAAAAATGGATGAGTTAAAACAATCGGTGCAACTTGCCGTTCACGAACAAAAAGATCCTTTATTGATTTATAAGTTCGAGGCTTTTGAGTTATTTAAAGGCATGATCGATAAAGTGAACAAGGAAGTGGTTTCGTTCCTTTTCAAAGGGGAATTGCCCACGTCTAATCCAAATGAGATATCGGCAGCAAGGGAAGTATCCCGGCCAAAGGAAAATTTAAAGACCAGTAAGGAGGAGATACCGAATAGCGATGAGCTGGCGGCAAGAAATAGAGCTGCAGGGCAAACACAACGACAACGACCCCAGGTAACTGAAACGATTGTTCGGGAACAACCAAAAATTGGGCGAAACGATCGGGTTACGATCAAAAATATTATGTCTGGTGAAAGCAAGACCTTGAAGTACAAACAAGCGGAACCTTTAATTCAAAAAGGGGAATGGGTGCTTACCGAACAGTAAAACACACTTCATTTGATAAAAGGGCAGCATGATACATGCTGCCCTTTTTATTTTAACTACACACTAGCTCACCAATAAAAATGGGGTCTCGGAGGACAATCTATTGTTTTTCTATAGTATTTTCATGCATTTCACCCAAAGACACTATAGAAATATGCTGGGTATAAATTGGATTTTCTAACAAAACATATTTAGCTTTACATAAAAAGCGACAATAATTTGAAAACCGACCCTACCAAGGAAACCGCTCACAAACAACCGCTTATTGATACCAGCCAAAAACTAGAACAACGGCTGCACGATAAGGTACGTTTGGTTTTAAAAGTAAATTATTTTACTTCGGTATTCGCGCTTATCTTTTTTGTTCTATGCCTTTTTGTACTCGATATCAAGAAAGTTATTCCCTACGTGTTTCTTTCATTCGGTATTCTTAACCTAATTAATACCCTCTTATACAAGTACCATAAGAACCTGACCCTTACCTACAATATCGTATCGATTATGACCCTGGCAGGGGCCATCATAATTACATTGTTCAGTGGTGGTATCAATAGTCCGTTTATTTTTGTGCTCGCCCTGATTGTGGTGGCGGGGTATATTACGACCAAGTCATATGGGTCGCTCTATCTAAATCTAAACCTGTTGATCATTGTGCTGATCTATTCGCAGAGCATTGCAGATTTCAGTTTTGTTTCGAATGTGGTACCCGAACAATCTAAAAATCTTTTTGCGCTACTGAGTGTTTTATTTTCGGTCTATCTCTTGGGAGGGGTCTTTGGTAAAAACCTATTGAGTTCGCACCATAACCTTTATAAGACCAAGGATGAGCTAGAGGCCAAGATCACCGAAAAAGAGACCTTGTTGAAAGAAGTACATCACCGTGTAAAGAACAATCTTCAAACCGTCTCGAGCCTCTTAAGTCTTCAATCGCGCAACAATCAAGATAAAAAAGTAAAAGAACTCCTGAAAAGCAGCCAGAATAGGGTTATTTCAATGGCCATGGTTCATGAAATGTTGTACATGCGGGAAGATATCGGAAAGATTGAATACAAATCGTATGTACAGGAATTGGCAGAATACCTGATTAGATCCATCAAAGGAACCAGCAGTAATATTACACTTGACATTGACATACCGGATTTAAAACTGAACATAGATACAGCGATTCCCTTGGGGCTTCTTATTAATGAAGCAGTTACCAACGCCCTGAAATACGGTATTGTAGATGATAGTGAAGGAGAGATATTCATAAAGCTCAGAAAAGATGACAAAGATGAATATGTATTGAATATAGGTGATGACGGCGTAGGTTTTGCCGAGGAGATGAACCATAAAACCACCAAGTCACTCGGGTTAAAACTAATTCACAATCTTGCCCGTCAATTACGTGGGTCCATCATGCGAGACCTTTCTAAAAAAGGAACCCACTATATTGTAAAGTTTCGAGAGATCAGTGATCAGATTCCCTCCATGGCCTGAAATTCCTGATAAATCGTTTTTTAGGGCTTTTCTCGAACGAATTTCTCCTTATCATGTTGATTTTATACAGAAACATGATTAGATTTACGACAGAATCGACCTACTAGTACCCAACTAGGAATACATTTTAGAAATAGTACCTGAATTCGATTCTGCCCGCCACCAAATTTTTACCCTCCTCAACTTGGATGAATTACATCTGCGCGGTAAATAGGTAGCATGAAAAATTCCCCTAAGAAACGGTCCAGGGTCGATGATAAGACGCAACTGTTATTAAAATTTAATTACGTCTCGGCCTTCTTAAGCCTTGTATTCGGTTTGGTATGTTATTTCTCACTTTCAATAACCGGAATAATCCCCGTGGTTTTTATTGGATACTTTGTGTTGAATCTGATCAATCCGATCGCATTTAGAAAACATGGGAGCCTTGTGGCCATGGCAATCACTACTTCCTTACTTTCGTTATTAAGCACGCTGTTGATTACGTTTAATAGTGGAGGCATTCAGAGTCCGTTTATTTTTGTTTTAGGACTCATCGTATTGGCCGGCTATATTTCTACCAGTGTTTTTGGACGTATTTACCTCTCCGCCATAATTACGGTAATCGTTTTAATTTTTTCACTGACCGTACTGGCCCCTTCATGGATAGTTGATACGGTACCTGCCGAATCAAAAGATTTTTTTAGCCTAATGAGCTTGTTGTTCTCGGTATATCTATTGGGCGGGATTTTTGGGAAAAACCTTTTGAAGACCCATCATCGTCTTAAGCGCACCAAACGAAAAGTTGAAACCAAAATACAGGAAAAAGAGACCCTTTTAAAAGAGGTGCATCACAGGGTGAAAAATAATTTACAAACGATTTCGAGTCTATTGAGTCTTCAACTTCGCAACATTGATGATACTGCTATAAAAAAAATGCTCCGCAGTAGTCAAAACAGAGTCATAGCAATGGCCATGATTCATGAAATGTTATACCAACGCGAAGATAATTCTCAGATAGATTATGGCAATTATGTACAAGAGTTGGTCGAGTATCTGGTACGGTCGATAAAAGGTACCAGCACCAACATTGATATAGACATCGATATTCCCAATATGAAATTTAATATCGATACGGCGATCCCCCTTGGGTTATTGGTAAATGAAGCCGTGACCAATACCCTCAAATATGGTCTTGCACAGGACAGCAGGGGTTTGATTTTAATAAAAATGAGGAAAAGCGAACAAGATGATTTTATTCTGAACATCGGCGATAACGGTGTCGGTTTCTCGAAAGAAATCACCCATAAAAATTCTAACTCATTAGGACTTAAACTAATTAACAACCTTGTAAGGCAATTACAAGGGTCTTTGATCCGCGATGTTTCTAAAAAAGGAACGCATTATATTATTCGCTTTCGGGAAATTAGTGACCAAATACCATCAGTCAGTTAGCCAAAGAACGCCTTATAATGCTCCCTGTAACGCCAAAAATACAACAGCTCCCGTTGTGGAAATATGCCTTTTTCAACACATAAAAGTAGCTTCTTCCAAATCGTTTAAAGAACAGTGTTAAGGACGCCTTTTAGTCACCGAGTATTACCAATTTATACTTATATTTAAACGGCTAATTAAAAATCGTTACATGCTCAAAAAACTACTCGTTTTGCTGCTTTTTTGCAGTAGTTATTCGTATTCCCAAGACTATTTTTTAGAAAAGTACAAACCGTACAACGCTGAAATCCCTTCGCCAGAAGCTTTCCTAGGGTACGGGATTGGCGAACATCACACCCGCCATGATCAAATTGTTGCCTATTTCGAAAAGTTGGCGGCCTTGTCAGATAAGGCGAGCATTCAATACTACGGAAAGACGCATGAAGGTCGAAAACTGATTATGTTGGCTATCAGTTCTCCAGAAAACCAGACCAACCTTACCGAACTTCAAAAGCAACATTTGGCCTTTACAGATCCCTCCCAGGATGTTACGAACTATGACGATGTTCCTATTTTTATCAACCTAGCGTATAATGTGCATGGCAATGAACCCTCCAGTTCCGAAGCAGCGCTTTTAAGCGCCTATACCTTTGTTGCTTCAGAAAGTCAGGAAATAAAAAAATATATTCAAAACGCGGTTATTTTTATTGACCCTACCATTAACCCCGATGGGCGCGATCGCCATACCCAATGGGCGAACACTTACCAAGGTACTCCCAATGTATCCGACCCGCAAGATGCCGAGCACAATGAATATTGGCCGGGGGGGCGCACGAACCACTATTGGTTCGACCTTAACCGTGATTGGCTTTTGGGAATCAACCCAGAAAGCAGAGGAAAACTAAATTGGTACCACCAATGGTACCCGAATGTGGTTACCGATTTTCATGAAATGGGGTCGCAAAGCACTTATTTCTTTGAACCGATGAAGGCAAATGGGTCGTTAGACCCTATAATGCCCAAGGAGAATTACGAAGACCTCAACAATCTTTTTGGAGCTGAATTTGCCAAAGCACTAGATAGTATCGGATCGTTTTACTTCTCTAAAGAAGTTTTTGACGGCACCTATCCGGGATATGGGTCCTCCTACCCCGATCTACAGGGCGGATTGGGTCTCTTGTTCGAACAAGCCAGTTCCCGCGGTCACGAACAAAAAACAGCTTTTGGAAAAATCACATTTCCCTTTACCATTCGCAATCAATATACTTCGAGTCTGACCACTGTTAAAACCGCTGTTAAGAACAAGGCGTACATGCGCCAATACCAACAACGTTTTTTCAAAAGTGCGCTGAGTCGTGCGGGGAAAAGCAAAGTGAAAGGCTATTCTTTCGGAGACCCACATGATCAAAATCGCACCAAGGCGTTTATAGACAAGCTCTTATTACATAAGATCGAAGTATACCGTTCGGGCAATGAATATGTAGTACCGACCAGACAACCACAATATCGCATGGTTCAGACCATGTTCGAGACCTATAACAAGTACCGCGATAGTGTGTACTACGATGCATCGGCCTGGTCGGTTGCCAATTTTTATAATATGAAATACCGCTCTACAACTTCTTTGAAGCAAGGAGAACGTGTCACCGCTACCGATGGGTTGGTTTCTGTGACGCCGGTTCAAAAATCGGACTATGCCTATTTAATCGATTGGGACGATTACAATGCACCAGCTGTTTTGAATTACCTTCAAGAGAAAGGGCTCGTACTATCGTCTGCATTCAAACCGTTTACGGCAAAAGTAGGCTCCGGAACACACAATTTTAATTATGGCACCTTAGTGTTACCGGTATCGCTGCAAAAGAAAGATCCCAAGGCCATATTTGACCTTTTACAAAAGGCACAGAAAAAGTACCAAGTACCCATGTATGCGGTGAATTCGGGCTATAATTTAAAGGGAGTTGATTTGGGGAGCCGTTTCGTGCGGCCCATTAAAAAACCAAAAGCCATGATGTTGATAGGTCAAGGTACCCGATCCTATGAAGCAGGAGAAGTATGGCACCTCCTGGATACCCGAGTGGGCATGCCGATCACCAAGATACCGATGCGCAATTTTGACTGGACCAACTTTGATCAGTATACTACAATGGTCATGGTTGGAGGACGCTACCGGTTAAACAAAGGACAACAGAAAAAAATCAAGGATTGGGTCAGTAAGGGAAATACCTTGATCACGATCGGTACGGCCTCTAAATGGGCCATCGAAAAAAAGCTGGTGAAGGAAAAACTAACAGATGCTAAAAAAGATACATTGAAGAAAGACAGTATCAAAACGGTACTGCGCAAACCGTATGTCGATGCCGGTGAGAATATCGGCAAAGAAAGTGTAGGCGGTATCATTCTTAAGGTTGATTTGGATACAACGCATCCATTGGCATTTGGGTATCACGATAACACCATTCCGGTGTACAAAAACAATACAGTGTGGCTGCGCCCCAGTAAAAGTCCGTATGCAACTGTGGCGAAGTACAGTAAAAATGCATTGATCGATGGTTTTATTACCAAAAAGAACACCGATGAGAACCTGAAACCTTCTGCCTCCTTGGTCGTTAGTCAAGTAGGGAGTGGCCGCGTGGTCCTATTTGCGGACAACCCGAACTTCAGAGGAAGTTGGTACGGTACGAATCGACTGTTTTTAAACGCCCTTTTCCTAGGCGATAAAATCTATGTCCCGAATGAGGACTAAGGGTGAGATGTTAGATGTTAGATGTTAGATGTTAGATGTTAGATGTTAGATGTTAGATGTTAGATGTTAGATGAAAAAAATAAATTCAAACACAAATGTCAAATACAAACTCAAAAACCATCACTGTTCACTGTAATGTCAGGTAGAGCGCAGTCGAGACCTTGTTGAAGGACAGGTTCGAAAGTCGGAACTTTAAAACGAAAGTACTAATTACTCAATACTGATTACTAAAAAACCACCAAACAAGGTTTGCCAAAAAAAATGCATACCCATAAAAACCAACCAATGAAGAAACGCATCTTTTACACCTTTTCGCTACTATTTGTAGCAACTGCCAGCCTGTTTGCCCAGTCTGCTGCTGGAGACGGGCCGCATGCCCAGCTCATTATTCGTGGAGTCATGCTCATCAACGGCAATGGAGCTCCGCCACAGGGGCCCATTGATATTGTGGTAGAAAACAACATCATAAAGGATATCAAAGTGGTGGGCTATCCGGGAGTAGCTATCAATGAGTCAAAAAGACCTAAATTAAAGCCGGGAGGCAAGGAGCTCGACTGCAATGGCATGTATTTGCTCCCCGGTTTTATTGACATGCATGGTCATATTGGGGGAACCGCCCAAGGTGCAGAACCAGACTACGTATTTAAACTATGGATGGGTCATGGGATTACCACGGTACGTGAACCGAGTGGCCGTGGGGTAGATTTTACAATGGACCTAAAGCGTAAAAGTGCCAAGAACGAAATCGTAGCGCCCCGGATTTATGCGTATACCGGTTTCGGGCAAACCAGCAAGACCTTTAATCCGCTCAACGACATTCCCATCTCCACCCCGGAACAGGCACGTGCCTGGGTACGGGCCAATGCCAAAAAAGGGGCTGATGGAATCAAATTTTTCGGGGCCGAACCCGAAATTATGGCAGCGGCCTTGGATGAGAATAAAAAATTGGGATTGGGATCGGCCTGTCACCATGCACAACTAAGCGTCGCCCGGTGGAATGTATTGCATTCGGCCCGAGCGGGACTCACAAGCATGGAACATTGGTATGGGCTTCCAGAGGCCTTATTCGACGACAAAACGGTACAGGACTATCCCTTGGATTACAACTACCAAAACGAGCAACATCGTTTTGAAAATGCCGGAAAACTGTGGGCACAGGCAGCAGCCCCCTATTCCGAGCATTGGGAAAATGTAATGACCGAATTATTGGAGTTGGATTTCACCCTCGATCCCACCTTCAATATTTATGAAGCAAGTAGAGACCTACAACGTGCCAGAAGAGCAGAATGGCACGAGGAGTATACCCTCCCTTCCCTTTGGGAGTTTTACCAACCCTCAAAAATATCACATGGTAGTTATTGGCACGATTGGGGTACGGAGCAGGAAGTGGCGTGGAAAAAAAATTACCAATTATGGATGACCTTTATCAATGAGTATAAGAACAGAGGAGGACGCGTCACTACGGGGTCTGACTCAGGTTTTATCTTTCAATTGTATGGTTTTGCCTATATCCGTGAATTGGAATTGCTTCGAGAAGCCGGTTTTCACCCCTTAGAAATTATCCGTTCTGCCACCTTGAACGGTGCCGAAGCATTGGGGGCCGATGATCGCATAGGAAGTGTTTCGATCGGTAAGTTGGCCGACTTCGTGGTAGTTGAAGAAAATCCGCTTAAAAATCTAAAGGTATTATATGGTACCGGAGCCGTGCGGCTCACCGAGGATAATGAGGTGGTACGCGCGGGTGGCGTTGCATACACCATTAAAGATGGTATTATATACGATGCGAAGGCCTTATTAGAAGAGGTAAAACAGCAGGTGAGCGATGCAAAAGCGGCCGCAGGCTATAAAATTCTACAACCCGGAATAAAGCAGTGAGCAGTGAGCAGTGAGCAGTGAGCAGTGAGCAGTGAGCAGTGAGCAGTGAGTAGTGAGTAGTGAGTAGTGAGTAGTGAGTAAATTAAAAAAAGTAAGCTATTACCGTACTCCTAAAAAAATAACCCCGCTACTATTTCAGAGCGGGGTTTTGTATGTCATTGACGGTGTTTTTTATTGGCTTCAACTTTAATCGGTTGCAGCACACCTTTTGTTTTTGGAAAAACCGTAATGTAGGTAACGGCAAGAGCAATCGGTAATAAAAGAACAAATAGTATCATGGGGATGTAATTAAGGTTCAAATGTATGATTGAGAAAAACGTTTAGGCCATTTTAGCCCTGCTACGCTTGGTCGTAAATGAAAGTGCTTTCAAAACTCTTGAATTTTCGCGTCTGTACAGTCGGGCTATGCTTGTTTCGCCAGTCGCAACTTCTTCAACACTCGTAAGAGTGTAAGCGCCAGTATCCAAAACAATACCCATTTTAATAGTGTCAACTTTACCATTTGAAGCGGTGTTTGCAAGAGCAAAAGCTCCGAAGGTTACAATAAAAATCAAGGTTAAAACAGCTTTCATAACGAACATTTGGGTTATATAAAGATAACCGCAGCCCCTAGCTTTCAGTGGTATAGAATCGTCGAACGACCTTTTTTTTCGGTGCTTAACGAAAGTTCGGACAAAGTGCTGAAAACCTTCGATAAGCGGAAATGCCCTCGAAAACCATTGGCCGACAAGAAGGTGTTTTTTATCGGATGTTTTTAGAAAATGTAGTTGAATTCGTAAGGTAGCACAGGATAAAATTCCTTAAAATCCCTCTGTATGCTGAACGATCCCCACAGTGGTGCACGAACTGTGTTAGGGATGCATCTTCTGGTACGGCAAATAGCTTACACAATAGAAATGCAGTCCCCTTTTTCAAACCTAATCACACCAACACTCAATAATCCGAAGGAAAAGCACGTTATAGGAAACAACCTAAAAACAACTCAATGGAAACCTATTACCAACCCTCAGGAAAATTTAATCCGCTTTCAATATTAATTTTTGCTGGGCTTTGCCTCACGGCATTTCCCCTCTTAGGACTCATTTATGCCTATGCTATTTGGTACATCCCGTTTATTTACATCAACTTTTTGATAGCGGCCGGTTTTGGTTTCTTAATCGGATTACTGATCAATTTTCTGGTCGTGCGAAAAGGGAAAGTGCGAAATACTGCTTTGGCCATCACATTTGGAATACTGGGAGGTCTGGTAGGCCTCTATTTTCATTGGGCCGTATGGGTGGATCTTGTCATTAATGCAGGTGAAAGTTATGGTACTTCCAGAATCGGAATTACCTCGAGCAATATAAAAGTATTGGAAGTATTTAGCTTGGCCGCAGATCCCGGTGCCTTGTTTGCGCTTATCGGAGAAATAAATGAATTTGGCACATGGGGCATTCGTTCGGCAACGGTCAGTGGTACCTTCCTAACCATTATTTGGATTGTAGAGGTACTCATCGTAACTGTGGTTTCAACCCTTGTACCCATGGGCGGGGCAGCTGCACCTTTTTGTGAGGTCAGCAATACCTGGTTTGAAGAAAAAGAGTTGCCACCATTGAGCCTCGTTGAAAATACGCAGCAAATGATCAAAGATATCAGCGCTAAAAGTGAAACCACCTTTGATCATTTGACAAAGGTTTCCGACCTCGAAAAAGACCATAGTGTCTTTACCCTGTATACCGCTGGCAAGGACGAAAACTATCTAAGCATCGAAAACAAAAAAGCCGAGGTCAACAAAAAAGGGGAGACTGAATTAAATGGCGATGAATTTGTGACCTACATCCTTATAAACAACATTTTAAAAGAGAAGCTGCTTTTGAGGTAACACCATAAACCCCATAGAAAATTAGATTTTTGGCCCAGATGCTTAGGATGCGTCCAGGCCTTTTTTATATGTCTACTATTTTTCTGCAAAACCGAATTCGGTGGCTACTCCCATTAATTCTTTTAATTCTTTCTTTTATTTGGTACGAATGTAACAAAGCGGTATACCAGTCGTCTGGTCTTCATACAGTATTCTAAAACCTGATGAAAAAACACAACATCGTTCTGGCATTTCTTGTACCATTCATCAATTTGTACATTGGGCATGCACAAGAACAATTTAGTAGGGAAGCAGTTCTTGAAGATCTTGCCTTTTTAAAGTCTTCCTTAGAACAAACTCATTATAATTTATATGCCTTCACACCCAAGAAGGCATTCTTGGAAAATGCCGAACAGGTAAAAAATGAAATCACTGAGGATTCGGTATCGCTGCTAAAGGTTCAATCGCTTTTTCAGAAGGTAATTTCAAAAGCGAATACCGGGCATGCGGAAATAGACTTTCCGATTCAGCCCTATATTGAATACGCACAAAAAGGCGGTACGCTATTCCCTTTAGAAATTGCATTGGAAGATGGAAAAGCCTTCATTCGCAAAAACTTTTCTGGTAATGAAAAGCTAAAAATAGGAATGCAATTACTTCAAGTGAATGGTGAAGACGTAAATTCGATACTACAAAAACTGTATCCGCAACTCTCCGCGGAACGTACCTACTTTAAAAATGCAAAACTGGAATTCTGGTCGTTTCCCCGCTTGTTTTGGCAGGTATTTGGAGAAAAAGAAACGTTTACGATTCAAGTAAAGAACAACGATACACGTAGCAATTTTGAGTTAAAAAGCATAACAGTGGGCGAATATGAAACAGTGCGCAGGGGAGAAATACTAGATCCCAAGCGCTATTTTAAATATATGAATGACATTGCATACTTGCACCCTGGTAGTTTCGGTGCCATTGAAAACAGCGATGAAAAAGCCTATAGAACTTTTATCGATTCGGTCTTTACGGACTTAAAGTCCAAAAAGGCCCGAACACTTCTTATAGACCTAAGGAACCACCCTGGTGGCGATAACTCCTTTAGCGATTACTTGATATCATATTTTGCTCCCAAACCCTTTAAATGGCATTCCAAATTTCTATTGAAATCCAGTGCGATCTTAAAGGAACAAACAAGAAAAAACAATGATACCACTGATGCCTATTTCAGGACGATTCTAAGCAAGAAAGATGGGGAAGTTTTTGAATACTCTTATGAGCCTGTTTCTCCTGTTAAAAAGGAAAAAAGATTTACAGGGAAGGTCGCTGTATTGGTCAATAGGCAAACCCATTCCATGGCCGCTGTCATTGCAGCACAACTACAAGATGATGGTTTTGCTACCATCGTCGGGGAAGAAACGGGAGATGTGCCCACACTTTACGCCTCGCAGTTCTCCTATACACTGCCCAACACGGGAATTACCGTAAAAGTACCTAAAGGGTATATGATTCGACCCAACGGAAAGGAAGACGTACAAGGTGTTGTTCCCAATATTGTCATTAAAGACCATTTACTAGATGAAGACGACGAAATCTTAAACGGCTTTCTCAAGATGCTCAAAATGAACTAATCGATACTTTTACCTTTTGGAGGGGTTGATAGGAAGACTATTTACATCTTAAATCAATATCTTTACCTACATGACCTTCCTTGAAAACCCGGTATATGTCTTAGGGGTACTTTGCCTCATGGTGGTGCTCTCCATATATGCCGCCAAAACAAAAGTAGGTAGTAAAGTAGGCGCGGCTTTGCTGGTAATTTTATTCACGGCCTTGTTGGCCAACCTAAAATTCATTCCGTCTGCCTCCAATAGTATTGCGCTGTACGACGGCGTTTTCACCTACCTCGCTCCGCTGTCTATCTTTTATTTACTGTTGGGGGTCAACCTACAATCGATCAAAAAAGCAGGGGCACCGATGATCATTCTGTTCCTGCTCGGTTCTCTTGCCACTGTATTCGGTATTTTGATCTCATGGTTTCTTTTAACGCCCCAAACCGTATTGGGAGATGATGCGGCCATAATTGCCGGCATGTTGACGGGCACCTATACCGGCGGCAGTGTGAACTTTAATGCTATTGCACTGGAGTATGGTTTTCAGGAAAAAGGGATTCTGTATGCGGGTACCATTGCCGTAGACAATGTGGTTACCACCCTATGGATCATTGTAACGCTTGCCATCCCCGCGGTGCTTAGAACATTTTGGAAAGATAAAAAAGTACAGGCCGTTAAAATTAAATCTGAAACGAATGAAAACGACGCACTGGACCTGCATTCGTTAATGTGGTTGGCCTTTTTGGGGATTGGTTGTTTTTTTCTTTCCGATCTTATAAAACAGCTGTTGCCAAAAGTTCCTTTTATTTTAACCCTATCAACCCTTGGTATCCTATTGGCGCAGCTCCCTTTTGTTGCCAAACTAAAAGGAAGCCACTCGCTTGGGTTGTACCTTGTTTATCTGTTTTTAGCCGTTATCGGAGCTTATTGTGAACTAAGTGCGGTTATTGAATTGAAAGAAGTGGGGCTAACGCTACTGGGCTTTACCGCGTTCGCCGTTTTTTTACATGGTATTTTCACCATTCTTCTAGGCAGCTTGGCGTATCGGGATTGGGAAATGATCTCTATCGTGAGTCAGGCCAATATTGGGGGCGGTACCACCGCCATCGCCTTGGCCGAGTCGTTTCATCGAAAAGAATTGGTGCTACCTGCCATATTGGTAGGCACATTAGGCAATGCCGTAGGGACCTATCTAGGTTTTTTAGTCGTAGGTATTTTATAAATTTTTCTTCCCGCTCCTATTTTAAAATACCGATTGAAACCAGGTATGGAGTCAGGCGCGGTGGTTGCACAAATTCAAACACAAATGTCAAATTCAAATTAAAAAAGTAATTAGTATTCAGTAATTAGTACTAGTATAGTTCAAATTCAAACAGAAATTCCAATAAATCTCGTAGCCCTTATACCCGTATATAATAAGTTCGCTATATTGTTTGGTAAACGTAACATCTATTAAAGGGTGTTTAAAGAGACCCTGGTCTTTAGGAACACCAATAAGCTGATTAAACCATGAAGCGACTGCTAAAAGTGCTGGGGCATCTGTTGCTCATCGCTTTACTAACTGTTGTAACCCAAATAGGCGGTATCCCCTATTTGGCCGCCTTATTAATTTGCAAAAGGAAAACAAAAACAAGCAGCATCACTCATATCGGTATCTTCGCACTGCTATATTTGTTCTGTACATTTTTAATCGTACCCGTTACAGCCCCGATTTTAGGGCGCGAAAAAATTAAAGAGTCCAAAACGGTCGAAGCAAGATCGTTCTTTTATATACTCGCAAATCGCAACTATGTAAAACCGGAATTAAACAACGTAATCACAAGTGTTTCTAAAAAACTGGATAACAAGCATCCGGGAATTAAGCTTCAATACCTGGACGCCAACTTCCCCTTCTTTGATAAATTTCCCTTACTTCCTCATTTAAGCCACAACGATGGTAAAAAAATTGATATTTCACTTATCTATGAAAATAGTCAACAACAACTTTCAAACAAGAAAAAGTCCGTCAGTGGCTACGGCGTTTATGAGGGACCAAAATCAAATGAATACGATCAAATAACCGTCTGCAAGGAAAGAGGGAATTGGCAATATGATTTCCCCAAGTATTTGACGTTGGGAACCATCAACAAGGACCTTCAATTTTCTAAAGAAGGAACAGCTGATTTAATAAATGGTATCCTAACAGAAAGGAATGTAGGGAAAGTATTCATTGAACCTCATCTCAAGAATCGACTTGGTCTAACGAATCGAAAAGTCCGCTTTCATGGGTGTCAGGCCGTGCGGCATGACGATCATATCCATTTTCAGCTCAAGTAGGGCATCAACGCTTCTTCCGCTTGTTAAAGTTCTTATCGCCTCGACTCTTGGGTTTTTTGTACTTCGCCTTAAGTTTTCTTCGATACGAGCCGCCTTGGTTTTCTTTCCTGTTCTTTTCTGACTTTTCATGAAAACTGGCGCCGGGTACATACTCCCCTTTTGGTTTATGGGGGTTGTTAGGCTCATTTAGCTTTGGACGTTCTTCCGCTGTCAACTGTTGCGAAACTTCAACCGTTGCTGGCACTTCCAACAATGGTATTTCGTAGTCCATCAGCTTTTCTATCGCCTCTTTTGAAGTATTTTCAGCTTCCGTGAACAGCAAAATGGCGCTTCCTTCTTTTTTCGCTCTCCCAGTTCGTCCGATGCGATGCATGTAGTTTTCCGGGTACGAGGGAGTATCAAAATTGATCACATGTGAAATCTCCTCCAAATCCAAACCACGAGCCATGACATCGGTAGTGACCAATATTCTGTTTTTGCCCTCATCAAATTGTTTGATGGATCTAATTCGGTAATTCTGGGTTTTATTCGAGTGAATAATTCCCATCTCCTCTCCATACAATTCCTCAAGGGCCGTAAACAACAAATCGGCACGCCGCTTATTGGATACAAATATCAGTACTTTCCGATACTCCGAAGCATCCTGAAGCAAATGTACCATTAGATTTGCCTTGGTATAAAAATTCGGTACGGCATAGGCCTTCTGCGAAATATTATCTAGCGGGGTACCACTCAATGCGATCGAAATTTTTTGGGCCCCGGTAAAAAAATCTTGGATCAAGGCATCGATATCCTCCGTCATGGTTGCCGAGAACATCACATTTTGTCTCCGATTGGGCAGCAGTTCAAAGATATTCACCAATTGAAATCGAAAGCCCAAATCGAGCATTACATCCACCTCATCGATCACCAGCTTTTTAATTTGCTTTAGCTGCATCGCCTTGCTCAGTACCAAATCGTACAGACGACCAGGAGTAGCGACAACAATATCCGTCCCTTCGGCCAAAGCGGCCTTTTGTGTATTGATATTGGTTCCTCCATACACCCCCAACACCTTCACCCCTGAATACTTGCCCAACTTTTCAGCTTCCTCGACCACCTGTAATACCAGTTCACGCGTAGGTACCAAAATCAGGATTCGAGGGAGTGCATCTTTCGAGAACGGTAGCGATTGTAATAATGGCAGTAAATAGGCAAAGGTTTTACCCGTACCGGTCTGGGCAATGCCCACCACATCCCTACCGGACATGATAACCGGAAAGGCTTCTTTCTGAATCGGTGTCGGGGTTTCAAAACCTAGGTCGCCCAAAGCATTCCGCAAGGGGGTTCCTATCTTAAACTCTTCAAAGGAAGGCATTTGTGTCTCTTTTAGAATACCGCAAAGCTAGGCGCTTAAATTGAATCGGGAAGTATAAATAGCGAAAAAGATGCGCATAAATGGTAGGCCTTTTCATTTTCCATCCTATAAATAGCCCATTCTATGGGTAAATTGACCGCCTTGCCCATTTTTGGTTTTATGAATACCTATGGATACCGCAAATTTGTCTTCAAATCATCAAAAAACGAACAATTATGATCCTATTTGCTAAGAAGAGTATCCCATTGCTACTGGCAGTTGTACTTCAATTTATGCCCATGGGCGTAACTGGCCAGGGTACAAATGCCCCAAGCAGTATTACAAACTTGACCGGACGCGTTATTTCCACCGACTCGCTCGAAGCTTTTTTAAGCAACCAAATGAAAACCCTAAACGTACCGGGAGTTTCTCTGGCGGTTATCAATGAAGGGAAATTGGTATATGAACGGGCACAAGGCTATGCCGATATTGAAAAGCAGCAAGCGGTTAGTCCGAACACTATTTTTGAGGGGGCTTCTTTGTCAAAGCCCCTATTCGCCTTTCTCATCATGCATCTTGTCGAAGAGGGCACCCTTACCCTAGATACCCCTTTATACGAATACCTCCCCTACCCGGACATTGCCAAGGATGAACGGTATAAAAAAATTACGGCCCGTATGGTATTGTCCCATACCACTGGTTTTCCCAATTGGCGTACCGATCATAAAGAGCATGACTTGTTTATCAGTTTTGAACCCGGAAGTGCATTTCAATATTCCGGAGAGGGGTATCAGTACCTTGCCAAGGTGGCAATGCACCTATTGAAAACCGATGACAAGGGTTTGGAAATTGCCTATCAAGAACGGATTGCAAAGCCCTTGGGGCTGCACTATTCCAAGTACCTTCAGGATGCAAAGAACATGCAGTTGAAGGCAAAAGGGTATCGCAATGGCAAACCTGTGGAAGAAGACGATGACCCGGGAATTTTCGGCGCTGCCTTTTCCATTCATTCGCAAGCGGCCGATTTTTCAAATTGGTTGATAGCCCTGATCGAGAAAAAAGGCCTGTCGGAAGAGAGCTTTCAAGAACTACTGAAGAGTCAAGTTACATTGCCAGAGGGGCATCCTCAAACACAAGGGGGTGTCACCGATTGGACCTTGGGTTTTGCCAAGGCCCAGCTTCCCTTCGGAACTTTCTATGGGCACGGGGGCAACAATCCCGGATACACCAGTATTTTTATAGTATCTCCCGATACCGGATGGGGCTTTGTTATCTTTACAAACGCCGATCAATCAAACTTGCCCATGGCATTGGTTCAGTACTTAATGACACCTTAAAAGCAATCCAAATTGTAATTCAATTACGAGCAAAAGTCTAAATGACCAATTTAAAATTCAATAAAGCTGACTACCGTCTAATTGGGATATACCTACTGATTGCGGTTGCATGGTTAACGTATCGATATACCGTTGAAGGCTATACCCATTTTGAAATTTGGACGGGGCTGCTGGGTTTTGTCCTAAAAACCATCGCATTGATCTATTTGATCGTCTGGTCGGTGCAACGGTTTTTGGTGGTTCAGAAAAACTATTTCTTTTTTTATGTATTCGTTTTTTTTGCATTGTTCCTTATTGGATATGTAGACCTTTTAAGGGACTACTACACCTCCGATCCCCCGTGGGAATGGACCTTATCCTTTTCTCAAATGGTGATAGAAAGTTTTTACCACTCAACACCCGATGGCGCTTTACCGGTTGGCTTGCTCCTTGGAAAGAAGTACTATGAAAACAGACTGGAATACACCCAGCTTCAAAATGCACAAAAAGAGATGGAACTTAAGGCGCTACGCTCACAATACGACCCGCACTTTTTATACAACAGCCTCAATACCATTGATGCGTTGATCGATTATTCCCCTAAAGAAAAGGTGAAAGAATATGTATCCCATTTGGCTTCCCTATACCGCTACTTTATCCATAGCAAAGATCAAGATGTCGCGTCGGTACAAGAGGAGTTGGCCCTTGCAAAAAACTACTGCTATCTTATCAAGACCCGTTTCGGGGAAACCTACCAGTTCAATTTTCCTGAGGAGACCATCACCGAACTTACCTACCTGCCCAATGGAGCACTTTTGACCGTATTGGAAAATGTGGTGAAACACAACAGCGCCGACAAGGGGGAATCTATCTTGACCAAGATCCAAATTGAAAACAATTCAATACAGATCAGCAATTCAAAAAACAAAACAAAAAAGGTGGACGAACCTTTGGGCACCGGGCTTCAAAACCTCGACAAACGCTACCAATTGCTGAGCCATCAACATATTTTGATTACCGAGACCAATGGCGCCTATACCGTTCAACTCCCCTTATTAAACCAAGTACCTTAGTAACCATGAATGCTATTCACTTACTCATATTAGAAGATGAAATCCCGGCCTATAACAAACTAATGGCGTATCTCACCGATTTCCTGAAGGACGCCTTCACCTTCGACCATGCCCGGACGGTGCAGGAAGGCATTGCATTTTTAGAAACGGACAAACCCTACGATTTGATCCTATCCGATATAAAGTTGTTGGATGGTAGTGCGTTTGAAATCTTTCAGACCATTGAAACGCCAACACCTATTATTTTTTGTACCGCCTATGATGCACATTTGTTAGAGGCCTTCCAAACCAACGGTATCGCCTATATTTTAAAGCCATATTTGAAAGAAGATTTCGAAAAGGCCCTGCATAAATTCCAAAATCTCTTCGAACATGCAAGGCCGGAAAAAGCATTGTTCAAGGAACTCAAAGACCTCCTAAAGACCTCCACAGCGCAGTATAAAAGAAGGTTTACGATTAAAAAAAGAGAGGGAATTACATTATTGGAAACCACGAAAATCAGTTTCATCCAAGCCCAGGGAGATTTTTGTCAGCTCACCGACACCGACGGACGCTTGCATAGTATTTCTCAAAGCATTGGCAATGTATTCAGTGAATTGAATCCGAAAATGTTCTTTCGAATAAATCGAAGCCAGATCGTTAATATTTCCCATATCGAAAAGATACGACCGTATTCCAAAAACCGGCTTCAACTTCATATGAAAGGGTACAAAGACCCCGTGAACACCAGCTCCAACAATACCAAAGAATTTAGGGATTGGCTAGAGCAGTAAGCCCTAGGCTCCCTCCTTTCGCAATACTTCCAAAGGCGGACTGTTCAAAACACTTTTGCTATTAAAAAGTCCGATTAGCAATACCAAGAACGCAATGCCGGGCAAGACCACCAGAAAAGGAATCCACGAAGGGGTGAAATCGGTTTTGAAGACGAATTCGGCCAACAGCTTGCTCCCGATAAAAGAAAGCAGAATACCAATTGCACTGCCTAAAACCCCTAAATAAAGATATTCCAAGGCCGTAATACGAAGAATCTGTCTGCTCTTCGCTCCCAGCGTTCGCAAGAGAACATTCTCTCGAATGCGTTGGTACTTGCTGTTCCGAACCGACCCAATAAGGACGATGATTCCGGTAAGGATGCTGAAAAATGCCATAAAATTGATGACCCAAGAAATTTTATCCAAAATATCCTGTACCGTGGCCAACAATTGCCGAATATCGATG
>CALIIC010000200.1 GCA_938020445.1 uncultured Flavobacteriaceae bacterium
GTGGTTCCCAATCCCCCTGAAGCTAACGTACTTCCTGTTTCGAGGGGATTATCCGAGGCATAGTACGCATACCTTACTTTCACATCGTCCCGAATACTTTTACGAATTTTCGAGGCCGATTGAATCGCTTTTTGATAATGAACGCCTTCCATCTCGAGCCCAATGACGTTCCAGGTGCTTTGATGAAAAAACTTAAGGATGTCCTTATTCTGTAAGGAGGTTCCCAAAACCGTTACCATCGTACCCTCAAAAACCTCCAAACCATGCCCTTTAAAATCAGCGGCACATAGTTCATTCTCAAACGGATAATTGTCTGCGGTGCCTTCAAAAATATGTGCCGAAGGAATCATTAAATCTCCCTTTCCGCCTTCCAAAATACCAGCTTTCCCCATAATGGAAATACTTTCTATATTCAGAAAAACAGCTTTCTTCTTGTTTTTGCCAAAAGGGCGTAGCAACTCATCAATTGTTTCATATGCCTGTTCCCCAAAGGCATAATCCATCACAAAGATAACAGGTTTTTGCTCATTTGGAATGTCCTGTTGCAGGTCATAACAACAGGCTTCTTTCCCAAGTTTTGCCAAATCAAAAATCTGAACGTCAATATTGGTGCCGGTGGTATCATCTATGGAAATCATCCCATTTTTCTTTGCTACCGCTGTTACCTTGTTCCGCAGCGCATTGCTTCCCGTATTGCTCAACGCCTCATAAATGTCTAAAGATTTGGTAGCAGGAAACTCTTTAGCGAGCGCCTTGCGGGCAAATAGGGAGTTCATAACACTGTGCATATTGGCACTGATGATATGAATAGGTCGTCCTAAAAGGTCGTGCTTTTTGAGTGTTTCTTTTATTGTATTAGCCCAACGTTCTCCATGAATATGATGCCCCAGTCTTTCGCGTAACAAGGCGCTAAACGTTATAGCCCTTTTTTCGCCGGTGACTTCTTCTTCAATGGCAAGTTTTCCCAGCCAGAAAACAATGTGTAAAAACCGTTCTGGATTGCCTTTGGTTGCAAATTTGGAATACACCTCCATCGTTTCTTCAAAAGATCGCCCCAAAATATTCGCAACATGAATCAAGGTAACTTCACGCTCAGCCTGCGTAAGTTTTGCTTTTTTTACAACACTTTCGAGCTTTTTCCAATCACGAATAGTCTCATCGGTATCTTCGATGAGTACCCGCTTGCATATTTTCTGTGACTCGACAAAAAGAAACGTCAAATGGGTAAGAATATCGTAAATATCAGACCTGCCTCTTGTGATTTCGATGTTCATCTGCTCATCGTCGATCCGATAGCAATTGCGCCTTCTCTTTGGTGGTACGATGGGTTTAAAATGTGATTTGCCGTACCCTTCGTCTGAAGTAAGATTGATAAACCGGCACTGTTCAATACCTTCTGGCAAACGTTCTAGCACATAAATCAATCCATTAATTTCAGCCTTCTCCTCTGCAATGCTCCCATATATTTCAGGTCGTAATTGAAGTAGGGCATTTTTTAAGGACTCACCTGAAACGCCAGTAGGTTTGTAGAAGCCGCGGTTAAACAAATGCCGCATGGTGATGTATAAGCGCTCAATCGCGTTAGTAGATTCCTGGGCGCGGGTGGTATTGGTTGTTTTCCCCATTTTTAAATTTCAAGCAAAATTACGATTAAAATTTAAGTTTTATAAAATCTCTTGGGGCCGCATTCGTCTTTGTCAAAAAGGGTCATTTCCCAAAAATACCTGTTCAACATCCCAAGAGCGGCAATTTAAATAGGTTTAAGATACTGGTTTCTGCAATAAGATAAAGACAGCTGCGTTCAAGTATCAGCCTAATTCAAAGGTCATTACAATCTTAGACTGCTTAAAATATCTAGATGGAAAATACGCGATATTCCCTTGTGAAAAACACTTTTTTATGCGCCGGTATACTGGCCATTGTCTCTTTATTTCCCTGTAAAGGGTTTGCTTATTCCGAAAGACCTACAGTTTCAACAGTAGCGGCAATTGAAAACGCTCAATTATCCTTGAACAGCCATAGCTTTCATGCGAAAAAGAAAAGTAATTTTCTAGTGGGCGAAATACGCGAACATATTGGGAGGGGTTTGACCATCGTACATTTGAAAACTTCCATTGATTTTGAATACCGCACTTTTGATACTTATGGTAGCAAAACGGCCGCGGCAGAATTTGTAGAAATCGTGACCAAGCTTCAGAAAAACAAAGCTGTCTATGCAATCCTTGCCCACGACTCGGCTGCGGGAACTTTAAAAGCGTTCTCTTCAGCCTTAGTGAAAATGGGCTTTCCAATACTTGGTAGTCTTAAAAACAGACAAGCCTATGTAATGCACAACCTCAACGGCGACATCTCGGAAAACCTTCACGAACTTTCTATCAACACTGCGCTTTCGATTCCGAAGAATATTCAGCATGAACATGAATACTTTCCTAAAATAAAGTACGAATTTGAACCAAATATCGACCGCTATATTGCACATGCAGGCGGTGAGGTTGATGGTATAAAATCTACGAACAGCTTGGAGGCTCTAAATCAAAATTACAAAAGAGGGTTTCGTCTTTTCGAATTGGATATAGTAGAAACAAAAGACGGGAAATTGGTAGCGGCCCATGATTGGAAAATGTGGTCTCGATTTACAGATTATAAGGGTGCTTTGCCCGTAACGCATGCCGAGTTTAAAAAGCATAAAATTTATGGAAAGTATACGACCTTAGATTTCGAGGGTATCAACAAATGGTTTGCTGCGCATCCCGATGCTATTCTATTTACCGATAAAGTAAACGACCCGATCGCATTTGCGAACAACTTTGTAGATAAAAATAGGTTGGTGATGGAGCTCTTTAGCCTTATGGCTGTTGAGGAAGCTTCTAAAGTCGGCATAAAGGCTATGATTTCCCAGGATCCTTTAGGTAAAATAAAAGGGGACAAACTCGCCTATCTCAGCGCCAACAATGTACGTTATGTTGCGCTGTCTAGAAGGGTTATCGAAAATCAGAAGGCATTGTTACTCGACTTGAGAAAAGAAGGTATTCGGGTATACGTTTACAACGTAAACTTCGATCCAGGAAAAGACGAAAAATATGTTCAAGAAAACGAACTTGGCCTGGTCTACGGAATGTACGCGGACAAATGGGTTTTTGATCAAATTGTAAAAGGAGTATCCAAATAATTTATTAGCATTCTAAGCAGTAATTGGAAAGTAAATCGGCCACTTTACGATCGTTCGATAGACGTTGTACCTTATTTTGCCCTCCCAGTTTTCCGACGGATTTCATATACTCCAAAAAACCGTTTTCTCGAATCTTCGTTATTTTCAAGGGTTGTAGCACTTTTCCAGTAATCAAATCAAAATAGTAACTATTCTGTTCTTGAAGTGAGGCCTCTAAAAGAGCTATAAACTTGGCCATGTCCGAAGGTTCCTTTTGAAAGGAGATCAACCATTCGTGATAGGGCAACTGATTCCCCTCAGGCGTTATCTGCGGTGCTACCGTAAACTCATTTACTTGGGCATCGGTACCCGCGATTGCCAATTGCATCGCCTCTTCCACTTCCTTCGCGATCACGTGTTCTCCAAAGGCGGAAATAAAATGTTTAATTCGCCCTGAAACAATTATTCTAAAGGGTTTTAAAGAAATAAACTGAACGGTATCCCCTAAGTTATATGCCCATAGCCCGGCGTTGGTAGAGATGATCATTACATAATTTACATGCAATTCCACATCTTTTAAAGTGATCCGGGTTGGAGGTTCTTCAAAAAACGCATCGGCCTTGACAAACTCATAAAATATACCCGAATTCAATAACAAAAGCATCCCTTTCTCTGTCTGGGAATCTTGATAGGCAAAAAAACCTTCACTAGCAGGGAAAAGTTCAATGCTTGCCACTTTTCTACCTATTAGCTGCTCAAACTTGGCACGATAGGGTTCATAGTTGACACCCCCATAAATAAACAATTGAAAGTTTTTAAAAAGCGTTCCTACCTGCTTCCCCGAGCGCTCGTTCAATTTTTCAAAATACATTTGAACCCACGATGGTATCCCGGCAATAATACTCATATCCTCATCAATTGTTTCAGATACAATGGCATCTACTTTCGTCTCCCAATCCTCTATACAGTTCGTTTCCCAACTGGGCAATCGGTTCTTTTGAAGATAATTGGGTACATAATGGGCAGAAATTCCCGAAAGCCTTCCTAATTTAATTCCATTTTTTTCACTAAGCACTGGGCTCCCTTGCAAAAAAATCATTTTACCATCTACAAAGGCCGCTTCACCTGTTTCATCTATATAGCCAAGTATGGCGTTTCTAGAAGCTTGTACTTGACATTTAATGGATTCTTCTGTTATGGGAATATATTTTGAACCGGAAGTGGTCCCTGAAGTTTTGGCAAAATATACCGGTAGGCCCGGCCAAAGTATATCACTATCACCCGCAACTACTTTCTCAACATAGGGTTTTAGCGCCTCATAATCTCTGATAGGCACTTTTTTGACAAAGTCGGAATGTGAATGTATGTTCGTAAAATCATGGTCTTTACCAAAGGCCGTTTGTTTTGCAATTCGCATGAGTTCATGAAAAACGCGCTCCTGAGCAGCTATTGGGTTATTGACCCACTTGGTTCTCTTTCGCACGATGCTCTTTGCAAAAATCTTGGCCGCAACTGATTTGAATGACATCCGGATTATTTAAAATCAATGTAGTCCATCGGATTCACGGGCGCACCGTTGTTCCATAGTTCAAAATGAAGATGTGGCCCTGTGGTATATTCCCCGGTATTCCCAACGGAGGCAATGACCTCACCAGAGGTGACAACATCTCCCTGTGATTTGTTCAAAGACCCGTTATGTTTGTAAACACTTAGCAAGCCATCTTTATGTTCTAGGATAATTACATGCCCGGTGTCGGCGGTCCATTCGGCAAATATCACCGTTCCATCCGCAACAGCTTTGACTGGTGTTTCCCTGGGGGCCACAATATCAACTGCGTAGTGCTTCTTTTGTGTGTCATAGGCTTGCGATAGGGTTCCGCTGACCGGTGGAAAAAAAACAATGCTGGTACTTCCCGAACTACTTTCAAAAAGATTATACTTATCCTCCAGGGCCACTTCAGCTCTCAGCAAGGAATCTTCCTTGATCGGGCTAAGGTCAACAGTAGAGGGGTCTAATTTAAATTGTTTGAAAAGGGAATCCCTATTGATTTCATCATTCTCTAAATCCCCTCTCAGCACCATACGCACGTTATTTAAATACTTATTGGTATAATAAAGAGTTCGAACAAGAGAGTCCGTTTTATAGGTTAGTTCCGTGGCCTGCGCCTTTAACTTTGTAGAGGAATATCCAGGAATGTACTCTCGCAACGGTGTAAAAGCAATCAGTAAAGTTGTTAGACCTATAAGGCCTATAATACAAAGAGAGCCCGAAACAAAAACATTCAATCGGCTTAACTTAAAAGATATCTTTTCTTCAAAAGTGTTTTCGTTCAAAATTACCAAACGATACTTGTGCAGCAGTTTTCTTTTAATCTCTCCTCTTTTCTTTACTTTCTTAGCCATTGGTTCACAAAGATAAACTTAGAATTGAATTATGAAGGGTCAGGACTTAAATTTATGAGGTTCGTTAATCCCTGTTCCCTATTGTTTTACGAAAAAAAACCAAATCATGGCTATGTGCAATTAAAATACGAAAGGCACGTTACTATTAACAGCAACCTATTAACTTTTTTAGTATCTTTGAAACCTTATTAAATTATAGACTATGCTAGTTTTACATACATTTTTGGCCATTGGTGCCCCACAAATAATTTTAGTGGTGGTTGTCGTACTTCTATTGTTCGGAGGTAAAAAAATCCCTGAATTGATGCGTGGTCTTGGAAGTGGAATCAAAGAGTTTAAAGATGCCTCCAAAGAGGATGAAAAATTGGAAGAGAAAAAAGAATAATATATTCATAAGATACTTTTTAAACCCTTGGGAAATCCCAAGGGTTTTTTTTTACGCCGTTCTCAAATTGTTACGAACAAGCATATTATTCTATTCGGTATTTTATTTTTTGGTTAATAAAAAACTCTTTTCAAAAATCATTTCCTACACATAGGAAAGTCATTTACTACGCCTTTGAAGGCCTTTTTGCTATTTTCCCAAGTTTCGATGAAAGACATCTTTTTTAGGTTGATTCACAACATTATCTCCTAGCTACGCAACAAAAAAGACATTGCAGGTATCACAACTGTTAAATTTCTCGTTAGTAGATTAATTAAAGAAACGCGAGGGTGAGTTTGTCCAAATAAAACTCTCTCAGCGATTTAACCACCAAAAAGATGCTTAACCTACCACGCATTTCAATTGCAATATTGATCTTGGGGCTTTTTACTAGCTTTAGTTCTCCCTCGAATATTGTGGTTTCCAAGTTTGCAGAAATCACCAATGCTGCAACCAAACCCAATTCCAATCCCGTTGCACCGCCACCTACGTTTTCAGGTTGTCCCTCGGACATCACTGGGCTAACCCCTGCAATAGGTAATTGTACCGTTTCCGTAAACTGGGTTCCTCCCGTCGCTTCAGGAGGAGTAGGCGCTATAACAGTGGCAAGTAATTACTCTCCCGGGGATGCCTTTTATGCAGGAACGCATCGCGTGGTCTACCGCGCTACCGATAGCAATGGAGATACCTCTTTCTGCACATTCAGCATTACCGTCAATGATATTCAGCCTCCCATCATTACCGTTCCAGCCGATATTACTGTGAGCACCGACCCCGGTAGTTGTGGAGCCATTGTGAATTTCGTCAACCCTTTCGCAACGGACAACTGTCCAGCCGGACCCGTAGGCGAGTTAGCAGCCCTCGAACAAAATTTCGACGGAGGTGACGACTTTTCACAACTTTGTTATGTTTTTGATGGCACCTTTGTTGGAACCAATGGTGTTGTAGAAGGCAATATGGAACTAGAAACAGAGGAAATCGTTTCATTTGATACACGTTCTCTTTTAATGCCCCTATCAAGGTTCAATGGTACCGGTGAAATATTTTTCGACCATATTGCAGAGGAGGGTATTGGCAATCTAACCAGCAGAGACACTAGAATTACCGTCTCCCTAGTAACTACAGGAGGAACTGCAACTCAAATATTTACCAAGCAATATGTTGATGAGAATCTTTATACAGAATACATTCCAATAACCCAATCGGGGGATTTTTATGTGTTATTTGAATTTACCTCAAACAGAAATAGAAGCGATATTGTATACTTGGACAACATTTATGTGCCAGCCTATAATATCGCTGACGAAAGTGGTTCAGGACGCTGTGGTGCCGAAAACATTAGAGTAAGTAAGTTTGATACTTCAGGGCTTTTCAGTGGAGATGAATTCCCGGTAGGGACTACCACTTTAAGCTACTTCTCCCGCGACGCATCTAACAATATAACTTTCAACGATTTCAATATTACCGTTACCAATGATATTACCCCCCCTACCGGTCCTGACGTAGAATTTTGCGAAGGGCAAACGATTCCAACCTTGACGGCCAGCAATGACCCCACAGAAACGATTGACTGGTATAATGCCCCGTCCGGCGGAACTTTACTACTTGCAGACAGTAATACCTACACCCCACCCGGACCCGGTAGTTACTACGCAGAATCAAGAAATGTGACCACTGGTTGCACCAGTGCAACCAGAACAAGATTTCAACTAATCGAGAACCCTCGGCCAGACCCACCAACTGTTGTTAGCCCCGTTGAATATTGTATCGGGGATACTGCCGTACCGCTAACCGCCACCGAAGATCCTGGGAATACCTTGGAATGGTATACGGTAGCCACTGGAGGCACGATGCTTCCTGGAGCGCCAACACCGGATACCAGTACTGCAAGCACCACCAGTTATTATGTACAACAAGTTGACGGTACAACAGGGTGTACCAGTCTAAGAGCTCAAATAGAAGTAATCGTTTATAACCTTCCCGTAGCACCTTCAGTCACTGGTCCATTAGAATATTGTATTGGCGAAACTGCGGCCACATTGGATTCGAGTGCTACGGGAACGAATTTGGTTTGGTATGACGCTGCCGTTGGTGGAAACGTTGTTTCCGGGAGCTTTAGACCCAGTACTGCAAGTGCAGGAACACAAAACTATTGGGTAACGCAATCGGTCGCCTCAGGTGGAACCAGCTGTGAAAGCACCCGCGCCCAGCTCGTCGTAAATGTCAATGCCCCTCCAGCGATCACTACACAACCAACAAACCAAACGGTATGCGAAGGTGAAAATGCTTCTTTTACCGCAGGAGCCTCCAATGCCGTAAACTATCAATGGCAGTTATTCAGTGGTGGTATATGGACAGATTTAAGCAATACTGCGCCTTATAGCAATACGACGACCACAACTTTGAACATCACTGCTGCTACATTGGCAATGAACGGGAACCGATATCGCATGGTAGCCAATAGCATTGCGGTCAGTTGTGCAGATGCTATTTCGGCAGAACGAACACTTACTGTAAATGCCCTACCTAACGCACCAGGAGTTACATCTCCCGTGCTTTATTGCGTAGGAGACACCGCAACACAGCTCACCGCAACAGGTACCAATCTTTTATGGTATACCGCAGCAACAGGAGGAACGGGAAGTGCCACGGCACCGACTCCTAGCACGGCAACTGCCGGTAGCACCTCATATTGGGTAAGCCAAACCAATGCCAGTTCATGTGAAGGGCCAAGGGCAGAAATCGTGGTTACCATAAATGCTTTTCCAAATGCGCCGGGCATTACTTCACCCATTAACTATTGTATTGGGGATACCGCCTCGCAATTGACCGCAACTGGCACCAACCTATTATGGTACACCGTCGCAACTGGGGGAACGGGAAGTGCCACGGCACCGACTCCCAGTACGGCAACAGCAGGCAGTACCTCATACTGGGTAAGCCAGACAAATGCCAGTTCATGTGAAAGCCCACGGGCAGAAATCGTAGTCACTGTAAATGCGCTTCCAAGTGCACCGGGAGTTACCTCACCCGTTATATATTGTCAAAATGATACCGCATCCCAGCTTGCCGCAACCGGCACCAACCTATTATGGTATACCGTTGCCACCGGAGGAACGGGAAGCGCAACGGCACCTACACCAAGCACCGCCACGACCGGAAGCACATCTTACTGGGTAAGCCAGACAAATGCTAGTTCATGCGAAGGGCCAAGGGCAGAAATCGTGGTCACGGTAAATGCACAGCCTAGCCCGCCGGTGGTCACCACTCCGGTGAGCTATTGTGAAGGAGATACTGCCTCCCAATTGAGCGCAACCGGCACCAATCTTTTATGGTACACCGCCGCAACAGGAGGAACAGGAAGCGCAACAGCGCCTACTCCTAGCACCGCTACGGCAGGAAATACTTCCTTCTTCGTAAGCCAGACCAATGCTAGTTCATGTGAAAGCCCACGGGCAGAAATCGTAGTCACTGTAAATGCGCAACCGAGCGCCCCAGCTGTTACATCACCAGTTGTATACTGTCAAAACGATACGGCCAGCCCGCTAACCGCAACAGGAACCAATCTTTTATGGTACACTGCCGCAACAGGAGGAACAGGAAGCGCAACAGCACCAACCCCCAATACCTCAACAACTGGAAATACCTCCTATTTTGTGAGTCAAACCGCAGGAACTTGTGAAGGACCAAGAGCAGAAATAGTAGTTACCGTTAATGCACAACCGACCATCAGTATCGATACCGCACCCAGCTGTGCCGTTGACTTATTGACCTATTCGGTATCGGTAAATGTAAGTACCGGAAATGTGACCAGCACATCAGGTACGGTAACGGACAACGGAAGCAATAACTGGACCGTATCGGCCATTCCTTCGGGAACCGACATCACGATCACAGTAACCAACCCTGCAACTACTTGTACAAATGATATTAGCATTACAGCTCCTAACTGTAGCTGTCCCACCGTGAACGAGCCAGGGGACGACAGTGGCGATCTTGCCTACTGTATCGGGGGAACCGTACCCACTATTTCAGCTACCGTAAACGCTGGGGAAACCATCGATTGGTATACCACGGCAACAGGGGGAACCACCGTCTCAACGGGAGCTTTGACCTTCCAGCCGGCCGCGGGAAGTCTCAGTAACGGACCGAACAGTTTCTTTGCCGAGGCAAGGAACACCGCCAACGGATGTACAAGTGCCACCAGAAACGAAATCATCATCACACAAACCGCATTGCCGGCAGCTCCGGGAGTAAC
>CALIIC010000201.1 GCA_938020445.1 uncultured Flavobacteriaceae bacterium
TTCAAGCGGTGACGGTCTGAATGATACTTGGAAACCAAAGAACGATGAAGCCTTTCCTCAGATACTAACTCTCATTTTTGACCGTTATGGTAGAGAGATTTATAGAATGGGTCTCGGTGATCCAGGATGGGGCGGACTTTATCAAGGTAAAGATCTACCTAGCGGCGATTACTGGTACATTATAAAACTCAACGGAGAAAACGACGACCGTGAGCTTGTTGGACACTTTACCCTATATCGATAATACTTAACCTAACGATACCATGCGCAATAAAATATACATCCTTGTCCTACTCTTGTTCGGAGCCACTTTGGTCCGGGCCCAAGAGCTGAACTCTCCCCAATTATCGCAGTATTTGGCAGATAACCCTTTTGTGCTATCACCAGTGTATGCGGGAATCGGAGATCATGTAAAAATTCGTTTGAACGGTCTTGCGCAATGGGTCGGAATTAAAGACGCCCCACAAACACAGTCGTTGGCAGCCGATATGCGTATCGGAGAACAATCGGGCATTGGTTTGTTCTTATATAATGATAGCAATGGGTATACAAAACAACAAGGAGCGCGTTTATCTTTTGCCCATCATTTAACCTTAGATCGGTACGATGATGAGTTTTTATCCTTGGGGCTTTCTTATAACTTTAATCAATTTCGTATTGATATCGATGAATTTAACCTAGCCGGTTTCCCGGATACCGGTGTCGTAAACAACCGGCAAACCACCAACCATAACTTTGATGTAGGTGCGATGTACCGTTATGGAAAATTTTATATCAGCGCCAATGCCTCAAACCTTTTGGGAAAAGACCCAAAAGATCTTACGTTCGATGCAGATGAGCCAAATGAATTAAGAAACTATTATGTTTACACCGGATATCGCTACCGTAAAAACAAGAATAGCGATTTGGAAATAGAGCCTTCATTACTCTACAAGATTTTTGAAAGTGATGGGCGATCTGAAACAGATTTAAACCTTAAATTCAGATGGTACAACTTTGAAGATTATTATTACGCCGGAATAAACTATCGTTTCTTAAATGACCAAATCGGTGACCCTTTGTACATTGCTCCCTTTGCAGGTCTTAAAAAATCCAATTTTTACTTCGGATACTCCTATCAGATCATTTTGAATGAAATCATCACCTATAGTACCGGTACTCATGTTGTTACCATTGGTATGGACCTCTTCCAAGGATTGAGTAACTGTAGATGTACCTATTAAATTTCTTCTAGGATAGCGAATTCGGTTGATCTTATTTATATCAATTCGATTATGTTTGTAAAAACATAGCGAGTCTTGGGTAAAATTAAAGTAGAAAACATTCGTGTATATGCGTACCATGGATGTCTATCACAGGAAACAACTATTGGAAGCGAGTATCGTGTTGATGTCTGTATCGATGCAGATCTTAGTAAACCTTCCATTTCTGATAGTTTGGCGGATACTGTTGATTATGTGCATATCAACAAAATTGTAACCGATGAAATGGCAGTCGCATCCAAACTTTTGGAGCATGTAGCGCAACGAATTTTGAATCGAATCTTTTCTGAAATAACACTTGTTACAAATGCTGAAGTGGCCGTTTCCAAAATAAACCCCCCTATTGGTGGCGATGTTGAAATGGTTACGATAATCCTATCCCAAAAAAGAAGGTGATTATTTTAAAATTATAGTATCTTTGCCCGTCTAAAAGGCATCGTGGCCGAGTGGCTAGGCAAGGCTCTGCAAAAGCTTGTACAGCGGTTCGAATCCGCTCGATGCCTCTAAATAAATCCCTTGCTTAACGGTAAGGGATTTAATGTTTTAATATACGATCTATATAGCGGTTCTCCCGAAGCTTCGGGACGCTCAATACCTCTAAATAAACACTCTATCTGAATAGAAGTTTTTTGTTTTAATACTTTTATAACCAGGGCTCTATTAAAAAAACCTACTTCAATATTCCAGTTGTGTATTAACTTTCTTTGAAGAATATTTTCCCATTTTACGCTCCACAAAGCAATTGGTAGATGAATTTTTAATAGTTTATTCTTAATTAATCATTAGATAGCTATCTATGAATGTTACGAATGGTCGTCTCAAAAAAGACTTATTATAGAACATCAACTAATCCTTTATACCAGCAACAGGTGGTACTTATGAAGGTTTTCTTATTTTTTCAATTCTTTGAATACCATCTTCCAAATTAAACTTGTCTCTTGGTAAAAAGCCTTTGATCATCAAAACCAACCCACAAATCGCTAGGATAATACCTAATATTTTCTTCACTACTTTAATGCGCTCCTTCGTTAACTTCTGCTTTAATTGTTTGGCAAGTAGTATTTTAAAAACATCTGTCACAAAATAAGCTAGGACCATCGAAGCGAAAAAAGTCATGATCCGTTTAGGGTCATTGTCCAAGGTGGGCCCGACCACGATAATAATTCCCAACCAAAAAACCAACACCCCAATATTTATAAAATTGAGCAAAAAGCCTTTGATAAAAAGTCCGACATACCCTTTGCTGGCATTGATCTGTTTATTTTTTGCTTCCCCTGTTTTTTTAGGTTCTTTTTTTACGAAAGTAGTAATACCATATACAATAAGAATCGCCCCACCAAATACATAGAGCCCCGGTTGATTGCTTAAATTTTCCAACAACTGAAAACTACTAAAATAAGCAGCTACAATAAAGAGTATATCTGCCAACACAACTCCTAAATCAAAGGCAATAGCCGCTCTAAACCCTTTAATGGCGCTTGTCTCCAGCAAGACAAAAAAAACAGGCCCGATCATGAAGCTTAAAAAAAAGCCCAAGGGTATCGCTGCCTGAATGTCTTCCCACATACTAGGTGATAAAATTGAATTGGTAAAATTATTCCGAAGCTTGCTCCGAAGTATTTAAATCTCGATGATCGAGAAAAATGAAATTTTAAGTCACATTCTGGTTACCGTGCCGCCAAAAACGGTTTTCTCATCCATTTTTTTAGGGTCTCCATACACCAGGACTTCCCCTCCCGCTTTTACGGTAGCTTTTACATAGTCAGTAGCATAAATCTCCGCTCTAGAGCCTGCATTCACATTTACGGTACTAAATTTTGTAATGAATTCTTTTCCTTCATAAACACCGCCCGTATTGATAATTACATCTTGTAAATCGGACGATCCAGTAGTTTCTATTAATCCGCCCGTGACTGTCTTAATTAACAGCTGTTCCACTTCGGCCTGTATCACCAATTCACCGCCCTCCTGTGCTTTTAATTCAAGGACATCTTGCTTTATTTGTTCTTTTGTAGTAATGCGAGCATCTTCGTTTACATCTATTACAATCAATTTTTCAGTATAGTAAAGATCTACAAAAGTTCGGTAGCCACTAAAAATCTTATCAATTTTCATTCGAAGTTTTAGCACACCCTTGTTATTTACAACAGCTACCTTGTTCGTGTTCGCTCCCGTAATAACCGCCTTGTTCTCATCTGATTTAATAAGATTTACCGAAATACCGTCAAACGCCTTGATTTCAGTAAACTTCGTAAGTTGTTTGGTAATCTTTTCATCCTGTACCGCAGTGGCATACAAGCCCGACAGCAGTAGAAAGATTACCATTCCTTTTTGTATCATATTGGTTTTTACGTAAATACCTTTTACTTAAACAAATTCTGTTCCAAAAAATTGCCTACTCATGTTTCCCTATCAACGAAAAATCTAGATGTCGTTTCACTAAATCGGTGCTCTTTACCATCACCACAACCTCATCTCCCAAGGTGTACGTATTCTTCGTACGCTCTCCCACAATGGCATATTGCTTATCATCAAAGATATAATAATCCCCTTTTATATCTCGTATGCGCACCATTCCTTCACATTTGTTCTCTATAATCTCTACATAGATTCCCCATTCGGTAACACCGGAGATGACCCCGACAAACTCTTGGTCTTGGTGATCTTGCATAAACTTAATCTGCATGTATTTTACTGAATCTCTTTCAGCATTTGCCGCCAAGTTCTCCATATCAGAGGAGTGTTTACATTTTTCTTCATACACAGTATCTTTTGCGGTCGCGCCACCATCTAAATAATGCTGTAACAAACGGTGTACCATCACATCGGGATACCTTCGTATGGGAGAGGTAAAATGACTGTAGTAATCAAAGGCAAGACCATAATGACCAATATTATCCGTCGTGTAAATCGCTTTGCTCATACTTCGTATGGCCAGAGTATCTACCAAATTCTGTTCTTTCTGCCCTTTCACATCGCTCAAAAGCTTGTTTAGAGAGCCGCTAATTGATTTTTTATCTTTAAAGTCAAGCTTATGACCAAAACGAGAAATAATCCCGTTAAGGGCCTGTAATTTCTCCTCGTTAGGTTCATCATGAATTCTATAAACAAAGGTCTTTTTAGGTTTTTGCTTCCCAATAAACTCAGCTACTTTTCTATTGGCCAATAGCATAAACTCTTCAATGAGTTTGTTGGCATCTTTTGATTCTTTGAAATAGACACCTTCCGGTTCGTTCTTATCGTTTAAATGAAAACGCACTTCTATTGAATCAAACGAAATCGCCCCTTCGCCCATACGTTTTTCACGCATAATTTTCGCTAATTTATCCATCTTCAAAGTAGCATTCACGACTTCTTCAGAGACAGAATATGCTTTGCCACGTATAGATATGGCTTCAGGGATAGATCCGTTCCCGTTTTCTATTATGTATTGCGCTTCTTCATATGCGAAACGCTCATTTGAGTTAATGACGGTTCGCCCGAACCATGCATCTTGAATAATAGCGTGATCATTTAATTCAAAAATGGCAGAAAACGTATATTTTTCTTCATTTGGTCTCAACGAACAGGCATTGTTCGAAAGTACTTCAGGTAACATGGGAACCACCCGATCTACCAAATAAACAGAGGTGGCACGGTTATATGCCTCTTCATCTAAGATGGTGTCGGTCTGTAAATAATGCGATACATCTGCAATGTGAATTCCTATTTGATAGTTCCCATTTTCCAATACCTCGAAAGAAAGGGCATCGTCAAAATCTTTTGCATCTTTTGGATCTATGGTAAAGGTCAGTACCTCTCGCATATCCCTTCTTTTCGCGATTTCTTCCTTTTTTATGGACGTATCTATCTCATTGGCAAAACGTTCTACTTCTACCGGAAAATTATAGGGCAACCCATATTCCGCCAAAATAGAATGTATTTCAGTATCATGCTCTCCTGGTGTACCTAACACCTCGGTAATTGCACCAAAAGGAGAGTCTGCATTGTCTGGCCATTCCGTAATTTCTACGATTACCTTGTCACCATCTTTCGCATCCTTTATTTTTTCCTTGGATACAAAAATATCGGTATACATTCTAAAATCGCTTGGACGTACGAACGCATAGTTGGCCTGCATATCAACAATTCCCACAAAATTGTTCTTTTTACGGGTGACAATGTTAGTGATTTCGCCCTCTAACTTCTTTCCTTTTCTTCTTGGGTAGATATAAACTTCGACCGTATCGCGATGAAATGCTTTTTTTAATTTATTAAAAGGGACAAAAACATCATCGTCCATTCCTTCGACAATAATATAGGCATTGCCTCTTCCTGTAATATCAACAGTACCCGTATGGTAGGTTTTCGTTGAAGGAACCGCCTTGTAGTTGCCTCTACTTTCTTCTACGATTCGCTTTTTTTCCTTGAGTTGAACCAATCTTTTTATCAATTGATTTCTATCATGCGCCTCGGTTACTCCGATTTTTGCGGCTATTTGTTTATAATTGAATGCTTTTTTGGGTTCTTTTTCAAGAACCGTGAAAATTCCTTTCGTTATTTCGTTATTTCTTTGATTTTTTCTCTTTTTACTTTTCTTCGACATGTATTCTGTTCTATTTGTGCGAAAATTACGAATTATAATCCATTGCCATTAAAATAGCACGGTACAACTAAATTTTAGCCCGTGACAATGTTATCAACAGTTATTATATATTCTATTTTTTCTTTTTAAAATTTAAAATTAAAATGGTGATTATGATAGGATGTTAATAGCAGTGATAAAAAAAACATTGAATGCTTGCTTGTAATGGATATCAATAGTTGTTCACATCCTATAAATTGATGCTATAATTGAAAATGAGGTTTTTAGGTGATTTATCAATAATGGTTAACAACCAATGTCAACATTGATTTTTTAATAAGTAAATGTAAATTAATTGTTAACTCGTGGGAATTCTGTTTTGATATCTACCTATCAAATTCTAAGAAGTTAATTCTTGTTTTTACAAACTGTTTTGTACAACACTATTAAATTGTTATTACAAAATTAGAAAGTTATTTTTTGTAGAAAGATTATTAACAACATTTCTTGTTATTAACCACAGCTAATTAACATCCTATTTTCGGAATTTGGGAATTATTGTTGTGAATGGGCTAAAATATGTGGTAAAGCCTTGTTTTTAAAGAGTAGTGTTACAGCTGGCTAAGATATAAATACATTCTCTGCACGAACTAATAACAATTTGTATTTTTGTGTTACTAACCATAATTAACAATAATATGAAAATCGCTATCGGAAATGATCACGCAGGTACAGAATATAAGCTTGCTATCATGGGATTATTGAAATCGATGAGCATTGAAGTCATGAATTATGGTACTGATGGTACCGACAGTGTTGATTACCCCGATTTTGTTCATCCCGTAGCGAAAGAAGTAGCCGAAGGAACAGTGGCTTTTGGTATCATTATTTGTGGAAGCGGTAATGGTGCTTCCATGACTGCAAACAAGCATCAAAAAGTGAGATGTGCACTTTGTTGGACAAAGGAAATTGTTGCATTGGCAAGAGAACACAATGATGCCAATATTTTAAGCCTCCCTGCGAGGTATATTTCTTTACCACAGGCACTTGAAATGGTAAAAACGTTTTTGGAAACTGATTTTGAAGGAGGAAGGCACGAACGTAGGGTCGAAAAAATCCCATGTTCTTAACATATGAATATCCAAGCAAAAAAGTTCAAGGATTTATCTACACAGGAATTGTATGAACTCTTACAACTTAGAAGCGAAGTATTCGTAGTAGAACAAGCTTGCATCTATCAAGATGTAGATGGCAAAGACCAGAAAGCCCTGCATGTATTAGGCACTAAGAACAATGAATTGGTAGCGTATACCAGAATTTTTGCGCCAGGTGATTATTATGAAGAACCTAGTATCGGTCGGGTAGTGGTAGCCCCCTCTGCCAGGGCAAATGGCACTGGGCGTTTGATTATGAATGCATCGCTCCAAACGATACAAGAACATTTTAATACTTCAAAGGTTCGCTTATCCGCGCAAACCTATCTTCAAAAGTTTTACACTTCCCTAGGTTTTGAACAAATAGGGGAAGGGTATTTGGAAGATGGTATACCGCATATCGAAATGTTTCGAAAATAAAGATCTATTTAAGGGTTTCTGTAAGCAGATCTATCATTGGTTGTCGCACATTAGAAGGATCTGGCAGCGTTTCATTACCAAGGTAAATTCCGAAGTTATCGTCGTGATAATCAAAATAGGTAAAGTGAATATTTCGTTCAAGACAAATATTGATCATATCTTCCGCCCAAATGATACCACCCTTGTTATTTTCAAAACTTGGTGCTCCAGTACCTACCTCACCTACATATAAGGGAACGTTTTTAGCATCTCCCCAGGCTTTTACCTTATCAAATACCGATTCTAAATATGCCTTGTTTCTACTTTGTACCGGTTCATCGGTATTGTAAAAATCAATTCTAAAAACAGCGTCTCCACCATTGGCCAATTGCGAACCTTTCATCCATCCGCTTATTTCATAAGAATACCCTTGAACGGGCTTAAAGGAACCCAACCGATTTTCCAAGACACTTTGTTCTGTGGAACCGGTAATGGAAAGGCTAAAAGTATCGGTTCTACCATCGTTGTTGTCTACACCGCCAGATCCAGTGCCGTTTCTAGACCAAAAATTCCATCCATCTGCACTGTTCAAAAGATCGGCAGCAATATTTCTAACAAAATCCCCATTTTCATCATATTCCTTGAGCTCAACATCATCAAAATTTACCTTGCCTGCGGTACCAATATTACCAACATTTAGGATGGGAACGCCTATTTTAATATTTGCATCTTCTACATAAAAAGGCGCACCTTTGAAATACGTCCAATCGGAATTGGTTTCCAGGCTTGGATTATTGAAAATAGTAGTATACCATTCTGAATCTCCAATTTCCAGAATATCCTCATTCGGATAACTACCCCCTTCACCAACACCACTAAAATCCATTAATTGGTGCGTAAACAAATACGGTTCATAGGTATGAAATTCATACACGATATTGCTACCGGTTACCCTTGGAAAATTAAGTTCTGGATCAGGAGCTTCCTGCCCTTTTACCTGAATGGCTTGTTCTAGAAAAACAATATGATTGTCTACCTTTCTTACTTCGTCTACCAATCTTTGGGCCAATTGACTCCATTGGTCTATAGATCTATTAGGTATTGGTTCGTTCAAAACGCCATAACCGGCGATCTGTGGTTCTTCCCGATAGCGCTCGGCAATGGCCTTCCAAAGGGCAACCAAACGATCTTGGTTATCCACATTATCCCATACCGCATCACCGTCCCCTTGAGATTGATAACCACCTGGAGGAGTATGCATATTTAGAATTAAATACACATTGTTCTTTTTGGCCCACTCAACGTTTTTATCGATCCAATCCCAACCCGTTTGTTTATACTGATAGGGGTTTGAATCATCTTCAAAAATCGAATAATTTAAATGAAAACGAACCACATTCATACCCATTGCGGCCACGCGTTCAAAATCTATTTCGGAATGATGACTGGTTGGTGGAAGTGGGTCTACCAACCAATGCCAATTATTAAAAACAATACCCTTTAGATAAATTGGGTTTGCCCCGGTATCTAAAATTTGCTTTCCCGAAACACTCAATAACGGAACCGTTCCCGGATCGGTTGGCGCAGGTTCTTCCGAATTGGGCTCAGGAGTAATTGGGGTATTGGGAGTGTCGTCTTTTCCACAAGAAAGTAATACGAAATACAGGAGAAAATAAAGCAGGGGAGACTTCATGGCAGTGTTTTTATTTAAATATACGGAATAGAATGGGCATCAGGACTTTAGGACTTGAATAAATAGATGGATTACAATACCGACCCATCGGTCGGTTCCGACTTATAGAACATAGCAAATGGAATTTAAAAGATACTTTGAATTACCGATTACCAACGATTAACTGTCTAATTTACAGAGGAATTTTTCTTTTTGTTAAGGCAAACAAACTACTTGGTCCGTTTTACGGAAGTTTGCTTTTAGGGACTACTACCTATTGGATTCGATTTTTTCAAAAAGGGAAGCTGCAATTTTTTCCACCACTCCTATCACCAGGGCATTGCCCATAAAAAATGCGCGTTTGGTATCCGATATCCCCTCCAGCTTTGTATGGTTATCAGGAAACATATTTAAGCGCTCTAATTCAACAGGGGTCAAACGCCGTAATCCTTTTTTTGTAGAGACTACATGTTTAAATCTAGAAGCACTTTTACCACCCTCGCCCGTAATAATCGTACGGGAGGCTTTGTCTAATGCATCTGGAAAAACCATGCTGCCTTCGCTATATTGGTAAATAAAACCATTTTTAGCAGTACGCGTTTCTTTTTTTGCTCCTTTTAAGTACTCCCACTTTGATAGATCTTCTTTTGGTATAAAAAAGTCTTCTACGACTTCGCCATTTTGCAATACATCACCTAAGACGGTTTTAGCTCCGTCATAGGCCGAAAGTGTTTTGGTTGTATATACAGCACCTTTGATATAAACTCCTGTATTTTCAAAAGGAGAAAGCTCTTTGGAGGTGTTGAAACTTTCTGAAAGATGCACCAAATCACCTTCAATGGTAAATACAGACGGTGGTTTTATGCTTTTGTTCAGGGGAAGTGCACTGGCGATGACCCCATCGGTACCCATCCATGTAGCTGCATTGCTTTCTTGCAAGCGTTTATAGATTTCAGTGGATCGGTGGTAGGCTAAGAGAAACACCCGCCTTCTTCTTTGGGGCATTCCATAATCAGCGGCATTGATCACGCGCCACTCTACTGCATACCCCAATTCTTCTAAACTCTTTAAAATAATGGCAAAATCACGCCCTCGCTGCGTAGAAGGTGATTTTAACAATCGGTCTACGTTTTCAAGGAATAAATAGTTCGGAGGGTTTTTCTTTTCTGAAAGGATGCGATGAATACTCCACCATAACACCCCTTTTTTACCAATAAGGCCCTTTGAATTTTGCAAGGTAGTGGCAACTGAGTAATCTTGACAAGGAAACCCACCCACTAGCAATTCTGCATCCGGAATCTCTTTGAGAGGTACTTCGGCAATATCTTCATTGCTATGATTTTTGCTACCAAAACGAGCCTCATATACCTTAGAGGCATGTTGTATTTTTGTGGAAGGCTCCCACTGATTGCTCCATACAACCCTATAGTTACCCGTTTTTTCAAGCCCGAGACGAAAACCGCCAACACCGGCAAAAAGTTCGATAACCTTTAGTTCTTTCATGCATGGCGAAATTAAGAAAAATAGGCGGGCAAGTAAACGATTGGTTTAAAAGAAAAAGGGTTTAGTACCTTCGTACCTTTAAGCAAAAAAAATCGAACATACCGAAACCCATATCGTCCCAGAGCAGTCCATTCCTATTCGTCTTCAGGAATACGGCGTAGGGGTGTTTAAGGCGGCTTTGACCAAATCGGCCTTAAAAAAAGCGCTTAAAAAAAGATGTGTTACCGTTAATAATCAAATTGCAAGCACTGCTACCTTTATCTATGGGGGAGAAACGATTGCCTATACAAGGATACATCCTATTAAATCCAAAAAAGAGTTGGTATTGCCACTCAAAATCCTCTATGAAGATGACTATCTGGCAATGATTCATAAACCAGCGGGTATCTTGGTCAGCGGCAATAGTTTTAAGACCATTGCGCGTGCCTTGCCCCAAAATTTAAAAAAGAGTCCGCTGGCCGATGGGACCGAACCGCAACCCGTTCATAGATTGGATTACCCTACAACGGGAATTTTATTGGTGGCCAAAACGCAAACGAGTATTCGTTTGCTGAACAAACTGTTTGAAAACAAAGGGATTTATAAAACATATTACGCGGTAACCATCGGTCAAATGGAAAAGGAAGGTATACTAACTGCTGATATAGATGGTAAAACTGCGGTATCGGGCTTCAGTCTGCAGCGAACCGTGGCCTCCGAAAGATTCAAGGCTTTAAATTTGATAAGGCTGCACCCACAAACGGGAAGAAGACATCAATTGCGAAAGCACCTGTATGCTATAGGAAACCCTATTTTGGGGGATCAAGAATATGGTATAGAGGCCATGGTTTTGAAGGGAAAGGGACTGTATCTGCACGCCTATTCCCTTCAATTCACTCACCCGTTCACTGGTAAGAAAATACATGTTGAAGCTGAATTGCCAACACGATTTACAAAACTCTTTCCACCTTTATAAGGTTTTTTAGTTTTAACCCGATCGCCTCCATATACATTTGTGCTTCCATAAAGTGTTGTATTTTTAATCAAGATTGACCCAATAGCCGCGAACAATGACAACTTCCCATGTTTTTTTGATACTCATTAGTGGACTCGGGGTACTGCACGGGCTTTTTTTAGCGTTTTTTTTATGGATTTATCGTGAGGGCAATCGTTTGGCCAATAAGATTTTAAGTGTGTTGCTTTTCATACTTTCTTTTCGGGTAGGAAAGTCGGTCCTCCTAGAGTTCACAAAAGAGTTAAATGTTCAAGTAGTGTTTATTGGTCTTGCAACACTTATGGCTATTGGACCCTTGTATTATTTTTATTGCAAGGCCTTGGTCGAAGAAGGTTTTCAATTCAAGGTGAAAAATGCAATTCACTTTCTACCGACTATTTTGGGATTGTGTTTTGGTTTTTGGATTGATCAGCAGTGGGTGGAGACTCGCCCGAAATACGTTTTCGCATTTATATTTTTGGGTTATTATTTACACTATCTCGTTTATCTTTTTATGGGATACCAAGTTGGTTCGAAAGGAAAGAAGGCAGGAATGCTTCCTGGCTCCTATACCCTTCTACGGATATTGTTTTATGCACTTTTGGTTATTTGGTTCGCCTATGTGCTCAATCTTTTTGACGAATTTATTCCGTACATCATAGGGCCTATCATCTATACTTTGGTGGCCTACAGCATTAGTATGGTAGTAGCTAAAAAAGGATACATCAAATTAGCAAACCATACGAAGTATAAAACGACCTTGGTGTCCGACGAACAGGTAAATGAACTATTTGCCAAGGCCCGTACATTGGTCGTAGATGAAAAACAATTCCAAGATGACAATCTCTCCCTTAAATCATTGAGTAAGCAACTCAATATAACCACCCAAACACTTTCGATGGTTATTAATAAGGAAAGTAAAATGAATTTCAACAGCTATGTCAACCATCACCGTATTGCCGAAGCGATACGTATTTTTCAAAACCCTGATTACAATAATCACACCATTGCCGCTATTGCTTTTGAAGTGGGTTTCAATAGTATTTCTAGCTTCAATGCCAACTTCAAAAAACTAAAAGGAAGCACGCCGCTTGCGTTTAGGAAAAAACTGAGCGAATGACCATTTTTTAGGATGAAATGACCATTCTGGAAGAATTTGATAGTGTTTTTAGATTGATTTGCAGTCAATACATCAATCTAAAATCTAAATAGTATGTTGAGAAAATATCCATTTATCAAGTGGTCGTTGATTACCCTTACCAGCTTTATCGTTATCATATTCCTATTCGGATATTGGTTTGTTAGCCTTCTTCCTTCCGAAGAGTTTAAAAGCGATTTGACCAAAACACAAGTAAAAGAACTACCCTATTTATCACAGAACATGAACCATATGAATGGTAAAATTCTAGCGGTGGTCACCAGTTGCGATGTAATGGGCAGTAGCCTTAAAAAAACGGGCTATGAGTTGACCGAACTTTCCCGCTCCTATTACGTATTCGAGGCCAATGGCTTTGAGGTAGATATAGCAAGCCCCAAAGGAGGGAAGGCCCCTGTTATAATTGACAAAGAAGATATGGGGGTGTACGACTACGCCTTTTTAAACGATAGCATTGCCCAACATAAGGCCAACCATACAATTCCCATTGAGGAGGTGGCAGCGGAGAAGTATGATGCCGTCTTTTTTGTAGGAGGAAAGGGGGCCGTTTTCGACTTTCCAAAAAATCAAAAAATTCAGGCCATCGTAAAAGAATACTATCAAGAAGGAAAGGTTATCGGAGCTGTGTGTCATGGTCCGGCGGCTTTGGTAAATGTTGTGTTGGACAATGGTAATTTCTTATTGGCAGATAAAAAGGTAAGTGGATTTACCAATACCGAGGAACTCTTTTTGATTCCAGATGCGAAGAATATATTTCCGTTTCTGTTACAGGACGAATTGGTTGCCAAGGGCGCGCGTTTTAAGGAGGGGTATCCCTATCTGGAAAATGTAAGTGAAGACAAACAATTGGTCACCGGAGGAAACCCATGGTCCACTTGGTCATTTGCGGAAGCAATGGTGCGCCAGCTTGGACATACACCTGTAAAACGCGCTCGAACCGATGAAGAGAATGCTGTAAAAGTCTTGCTGGCATATGAAGAAGGAGGCTTTGAGAAAGCAAAAAATGATTTGAAGGAGCTAATCGTTGATAAACGAAAGCCTGTTAAAAGAAGTCTACTCGCCATGCACGGGGTCGTAGCTTCGATGCAGTGGAAGTTGGGAAAGGCGGCCGATTTTTTAAGTTTGGTTTCCTATGCCAAGAAAATTTCTCCTAAGGAGCAGTAGTTTTTGGAATAAACATTGTTTTTAGTCTCTTCCTTTCTTCCCGAAAGATCAGTACTTTTAATACCAAGGCAACACTTGGTTGTCCTAGATGAATTGATTTAGAGAATGAAGACGGCACTATTTATAGGTTTTTTATTTTGTCTGGGAGTTTATTCCCAAGAAACCTCGCCAAAGCGTAACCAGCGTGGGCAAAGTATGTTTTCACCCAAACCTTCCAGCGCCTATTCAACGTTGACGGAAGATGGCGCCTGGTGCTGGTTCTCGGATCCACGGGCTATCGCTTTGAACGGTAAAATGTATGCGAGCTGGGTCACTTCAGATGGGAGTGTGGTCGTAGCAAGTTATGATGAGGCCAGTGGGAAGCAAGAGGAAGTAAATTTATATCCGAAGTTCAACAAAGATGATCACGCAAACCCATCGCTTCTAGTATTGCCGGATAATAGAATCATGGTTTTTTTTACGGCACATTCCAGTCCGGGACAGGGAGAAGAAGTTCAGAGCATTCATTATGTTACCAGTGTGGCGCCAGAGGACATCACCCGTTGGGAAACCCCTCAACATATTTTTCAGAATTCAGAGGGGGATAGGGGTTTTTGCTATACCAATCCCGTATTACTGTCGGAAGAAAACAATCGAATTTATATTTTTTGGCGAGGGGGTAATTTTAAACCTACTTTCTGTTATACCGATGATTTGGGTAAAAGCTGGTCGAAGGTGTTTACATTGATCGAATCGAAGCGGGAAATCAGCAAACGTCCTTATATAAAAATTACAGGAAATGGACGGGACGAAATTCATTTTGCGTTTACCGATGGCCATCCAAGAAACGAACCCTTTAATAGCATTTATTACGTAAAATACAAGGCAGGAAACTTTTATAAGGCAGATGGGAGCCTGTTGGGATCTATGGAGACCTTACCCTTAAAACACGAGGAGTGCGATGTAGTGTACAATGCACCGGCATATTTTAACCAACAAGCCAATGGCGTTCCTGCTTGGATTTGGGATATAGCGGTAGACGAAGACCATCAACCTGCGATCGTATATGCCAAGTTACCCACAGAATCGGAACACCGCTACTGGTATTCGAAATGGAACGGCACCCAATGGCAAAGTACCAAAATTAGCAACGCAGGTGCTTGGTTTCCAAGGTTTCCCAAGACGAAGAGCATGCGAGAACCTGAACCGCATTATTCAGGCGGAGTTTACCTAGATCACGATAATACCGACATTGTCTATTATTCTAAACCTGTAGACGATGTTTTCGAAATTTTCAAGGCCTCCATTAAAAAGACCGGTGATGGCTTCGGGTGGGAAGAAAAACCCATTACCAAAAACTCGGAAAAAGACAATGTACGACCGTATACCGTTCGAAACGCAAAGGGCGCGAATACAAGCAGATTGCTTTGGATGCGGAATGAGTTTTATAGGACCTATATCGATTACAAAGCTCAAATTAAGATGCTTCAGCTCAAAGAAGACCATTAAGTTCGCCTATTACCAAGAGGTGATTTTAATAAATGGGTAAGCGAAGCGGTTCTTTGCCGGGCGTGAATCGTTTTAATAATCAACTTCACTAGGGTCAAATATTATGTATTTTTGTTAAAACTAGATGCTATGCGATCCATTTTCGCTTTTTTATTATTGTTCCTTTTTATGGTGCTTGTTTCCTGTGAACCAACAGGGGAAAAACCGGAAGCGCCGCTTCTTCAATCACAAATAGCGGCCATTAAAACGCAGTTTGCACCTGACAAACGGGTGGCCTTGTTTCAGATAGAAGCGAGTAGGAACAATGAAAATGTAATACTAAAAGGCGAAAGCAATCTGCCCGATGCAGTTGCCGCACTAAAGAGCATGCTTGCAGATTCAAGCATAGCGTTTATAGATAGCATTCAATTATTACCGGCGGCTGATCTCGAAGGTAAAACCCAAGGGTTGATTACTATTTCCGTGGCCAATTTGCGAAGCAATCCCAAACATTCTGCCGAATTGGCAACGCAAGCTACTTTGGGAACGCCAGTTGCTATTTATAAAAAAGAAGGGGATTGG
>CALIIC010000202.1 GCA_938020445.1 uncultured Flavobacteriaceae bacterium
ACGTAGGACTTATGTATTTGTATGAATTCAGAGCCACCTAAATTTTCAACTACTTTTTTGAGCGTCATAAGGGTCATGTGTTTTTTCGTATCGACCGTATGAAAGATCACATAATTCTGCATTGCTTCAATAAAAAGAATATCTGCTAGCTTAATTTTCACAAAAGCAGTATCGCACTTAATAAAAATGTGTTCAGCGGCAGCTTCTTGATCTTCTATAACCTCCTGTTTTGAATGCAACAGTTCAACATAAGACTTTACCTTGCATACCCCTTTATAAAACCTATTAAAGGTGATGGGTTTTAACAGGTAATCCATCACATCTAGTTCAAAACCTTCCAATGCATAGTTGGGAAAAGCCGTCGTAAGAATTACTAAAGGTGGGTTTTTGGTGGTTTTCAAAAATGCAATCCCGTTCATTAAAGGCATTTGTATGTCTAAAAAGAGCAAATCAACGTGATATTTCTCCTGAATTTTGGAGAACTCCAAAGGGTTATTGCCAGACCCGACCAATTGTAGAAAATCTACCTCGCGAATATAGTTTTCGATACACTCTCTGGCCAGTGGCTCATCATCTATGATAACACAGCTTAATTCCATGTTTTCAATGGGTGTAAAGAAGGCGTCGGCACCTGTTCCTGAAGTATGTTTTCCGTTGTAGGTGAAAGTTGAAGTTGAAGTGATACGCGGTATTGATCTTCCTCTTGAGATACCTTCAAATCATGCAGACCAGGATACAAAAGGGCTAATCTACGTTCTACGTTGGCAAGACCAATGCCGCTATTTTCACGTACTTCGAGCGCACTTTTATGTGTCATGGGCAGGCTGCTATTTGCAATATTCATTTCAATCCCTACGGGCGTTTGGCATATTTTAATATGCAGCCAATTTTTGTTGCCTTGTACCTGGGAGACATGCTTAAAAGCGTTCTCTAGAAAGGGCATTAAGATAAATGGGGCAATTTCAAAATCGGCGCTTCCCATATCATCAATGTGTATTTTCACATCTACATCTTTATCCAAACGTAGCCTCCCCAATTCTATGAAGTTTGATAGATAATCCACTTCCCTCGGCAACGGAATTTTAGGTTCATTGCATTCGTATAACTGATAGCGTAGCAGGTCTGAGAATTTCGCCAAGGAATCTGAAGCCATCCTCGGGTTCTTATGAATCAGCACAAAAATGGAATTGATCGTATTGAACAAAAAGTGCGGATTAAACTGTGATTTAAGAAATTTCAGCTCCGTTTCTGCCTTCTCCTTTTCCAACAACTGTTGCCTCTTTTGAGATGAAATCCAATTTTTAGTCAATTTAATGCTCATCGCCAAGGTCATGCTGGCCACCGTTGACGGAAGGGAACTGCTTACCAATAATTTACCGAAACCAACAGCTCCGAACAAGGATTCAAAAGATAAATCTGACCAATATGCCGTTAAATAGTATCCTCCAATGATCAAGGCCGCAGTTGCTATAATTGTAAACGAAACGGCAATCAGGAAGTTGGTGTATTTCGCCTTTTCCAAATACTTGGGCATAAAATAGTAGAGCGTTACGTATACGCCAAGCGCTTGAAAAAAAACATAGAACAAAAACTTGGTACTGTACGGGGAAAACAAGATGTTATCCAACGCCTCCATGGGACTACCTGAAGATAGACTCCACCATCCAAAATGGTACGCCAACCAAAAGAACAGGTGATAAATTTTGTATTTGAAAAACCAATGAGACATGTGCCTAGTAAATTATCAAATTTATATAAAATACAAAGGTTCAACGAAACATGCACTTCAAAGGCCATAAGATTGATGAATGGTATAAAATAATTGACAAGCATCCATTTCACACCCCACTTCCCCTGTATACATCGTTTTCTAATACACATTCGCATTTCGTCATCAATTCCATTGAAATGGTCATTTAGACTTTTCACTAGGTTTTGGATATGGTTTATTTGAACGAACAACTTAAACCTAACAATATGAAAAAACAATGCCTTGCTTTTTACCTCTTGGCACTAACATGCCTGTTAGCGGTAGGTCAAGAAAACCATACCATCACTTTCAATATTGATATGAATGCTACATTTCCGAACCTCAAAGACAGTATTCTTAATCTGGGAATAAGAGGAAGCGTCGCCCCTTTATCCTGGGTGAGGGGCATCAAGCTGAAAGACACTGACAAAAACGGCATTTATACCGCTACGGTCGAATTTAAAAAACACAACAAATCGGAAGTACTTTTCAAATATGTCCTGAATGAGGTTGAATGGGAGTCTGGCAACGCTCGCACTATTGCGCTAAAGTCAACGACCACGGACGTATTTACGGCCGATTTTCGGTATCAAAAGAAAAATGAAAACCCTTTTAAAAAGTTTATCGGCAAATGGACCTTGAAAAATGACCTATGGATGCAGGGTGCTACAGCATCTGCAATAGATACCCTTTACTTACCCGATCACTATAGTACCTGCAAAGAAATCAACACCGGCAAAAGCCTACTATGGATCGTGGATGCTACCAGCGCAAGGGGCCATGCACTTTGGACCTATAACGCAGTCACAAAAGAAGTTTTCGCACAGTCGAGTTTTTATCCTGATAGAATTGGCCTTGGCTCCGGAACTGTCACAGCTGCGGGAGACATCGCGTTAAAGATAAGCTTTGAAGGCAATGAGCCCGAAGGCACCTATCGAAAGTACAGTTATGAATGGGTAAATGAAGACGAGTATATTTTAAAATCCTATCAATACGACCATAAAGACCAACCAACGGGAAACTTTTATGGGGGCACATTCAGTAGAATCAAAAACGAGCAGAAATGATGGTAAGAGCAGTATTTATAATGACCCTAGCAGCAGCCTTCCTTTCCTGTGCTGGGGAGCAAAAAAACAATGATCAAGATACACCAACGAAATCAGATCGATGGGCACAGATCGAAGCCCTGAACCACCAACTTACTTTAGCTGCTTTGACCAACAACTTTACAAAAGTACAACCGCTCTATACCGAACATCCCCTATTGCTGGCAGAATATATGCCCATCATAGACAGTAAAGACGGTATCGCGCAATACTACGACCAACTTCTTAAGCGACATACACTGGAAACATTTGAAAAAGAGATTTCCGAGCTTTTTGATTTTGGAAAGACCGTATTGGAAATAGGAGTGTATAAAAAGTCGTTTAAAAATGCGGAAAACCAGTCAGGACAGTACTGGAACATTTGGCAACTTCAGAAAGATGGGAGCCTACTTTTAAGTGCGGAAAGCTATGGCCTTTTTAATCCCTTGGAAGACCCATCGATCTTAACGGTCAACTCTATACAGGGAGCCGTATGGGATACTCAAAAAGTGAGAGGTCAGGTCAAAATCCCGTTGGAGTTTGATGCGTATGCTGCGCTGATGGAAAACATTGTAAGAGATAGGGATACCAAAAAACTGCTTCAGCTGTACACAGAAGATGGGGCCTATACTCCTTTTGCGGATACCACAAAAATGGGCGCTGACAATTTGAGCAAGCATTACCATGCGTATCATAAGAATCCCGTGACAATCGATTCTATCGAAACCTCGACCTATGATTATCTTCCCGTATCGGATGGTGTTATTCGGTTTACACAGTTTTATGTGGAATGGACCGTGCCCGGCTTTTCCGGAAAGAGCCAGGGTACAGGGGTCTCTTACTGGAAGCGCCAAGAAGACAATACCCTTAAGATACATCGGCAAATAGGGCATCACATTCATTTTAATCCATAAAACCAGATGCTATGACATCGTACCTATGTACTTCTTTGCTATTCCTTTTTACCTTCGCAACCGCTTCTGCCACAACGCATGAGCTATCTGATTTTCCAGAAATCAGAAAAGAAAGCAAAGAACTCTCCAAGGCCCTGCAAAATGAAGACTTAGATCGGGTTCTTGCTTACGTCAACTCGGAAACCATGGTATTGCCAGAGTACCATAACGCCTTGGAAACTCCGGCAGAAATACAGCTGTATTACCAACAATTTTTTGAGCGTTCCGAAACAAGGAACTATTCAAAAGAAATCATAGAAATTCTAAAATTCGGTCCCTATTTTCAAGAAATTGGCACCTTTCAACACGAATACAAAATTTCTGAAGAAGATTGGTTTACATACCGGGGCAAGTACATGACATGGTGGACGATTTCGGAAAATGGCGAATGGAAGATCTTGGCAAATATTTGGGGAGGAAACCGTTGGTACGAGCCACGTTTGCTAAATTTTGTTCAGGTAAAAACGGCACCGAGATCTCCTATGATTCCCAAAACCTCTTTAGAGCATAAAATTGTCGAAAGCATCAACGCTACGATCAAAATGGTAAAGTCAGGTGATATCGAAAAGCAAATGCAGGGATATTTGGAAGATGCCATTTACATGACCTATTACGACCCGCCATTCATTGGCAAGAGGGCCATTAACGGCTATTTCGATTCGCATTACAACGCAGCTGTAACCTATGATTCCTTGTTTATTGCACCTTACCGCGTCATAGAAATAGGCAATTATTCGCTTCAACTAAACAAGTACTATGTAGAATGGACCTATGAAGGGCAAACCTCCTTCATACACGGCAAGGGTTTGAATATTCGAAAAAATAGGAAGGATGGAAGTCTAAAGATGTTCCGCCAAATTTTAAATCACAGCATTCCCCCCACTCCAAAAGAGCATCCTGATCAGAAAAAAGTGGCGGAAATTCTTTCTATTCTTGACAACCAGGAAATACCAATAGAAACATTGTTAAAGGTCTTTTCGGAAGATGACTTGGAACATTTCCCCCCGGGAGGTAAAAAAATAACTTCCATAGCGCATTTAAAAGAACACTTATTGCAGAGTAGGGCTTCGGGAACAACAGAAATAAAGCATTCCATAGAAAGCTTACGTTCCTATGCAGACATGGTATTGGTAACAGGGAGCACCAAAGGAACATTTAAACCATTTAATGAAAATAGTATTCATGCTTTTGAAACAAAAAACCTTTTTGTTTTCAAACGGATCAAAGACGGTTCCCTAAAAATTTCCAAGGTAATATGGAATGCTGTCTTACCTGAAACCGATTGACTTTTTCGAAATATAGTTTCAGTTGTTCTTTGCAGATAAATTGGGGCTTTTATACAACCATTTTCTTCTCAACCAACGATTCACCGGCCCGGAAAAATAAACATGTACTAATTTACCAAGGAAAAATGATGTAAAAGAAAGTAGTATGGTAAAAGGGAGCAACCAACTTTCCGCTAGCCGAAGATGTTTAAAAGCTTTTGCACCTAATAGTATCACAAACATATGGGTCAAGTAGATTTCGTAGCTATACTTCCCCATCCCTTCAACCCAACCAAGCACCCTAAAATTTGTAAAACGATTTGTTCGGTACAACCATGGCATAATTAGGGCAATTCCCAACGATAAGATGGTAATATTAAGTCCCAAACTTGTGATTCCCGATTTGTAAACAAACCCTCTGAAATACAAGACAAAAATGACCATGATACTCCCTAAAATCAGTGCAATTCTGCTACTCCATTTACTTACTTTCATTGTTGCCACAACGATTGCCGACATACACCCCAATGCGATCGAATCTAAATAGGCAAGATGGTTTTTATCGGCTAGTTCATTCCCGATAAAAAGATTCGTTCTCGCCCAAGGAGAAACAGCAAGAAAAATTGCCAGTACAAAAACAAAATGATTGTTTTTCTTTAGGAACAAGCAAATGATAGGAAAAGCCAGATAAAAAGTCTCTTCTATTGAAATAGACCAAAGAATATCCCAATTTGCGGGTAAATACCCTACTTGAATTTCCAACCAGTTGATATGAAAAGTCAATGCCGAAAAAATGGCGCGAGCCAATGAGGTTTGTTCTTCATTAATTACGAACCCCTGCGTATTTGTCAAATGCAAAACAGACAACACAAGCAATAACACTGCTAATAATGGTATAATGCGTGCAAATCGAAACCAATAAAATGTTTTTACATTTACTTTCGACAAAGTTCCCCATTTCTTCAAAATAGAACTGGTAATCAGAAAGCCAGAGAGCGTAAAAAAGATGACAACCCCGTAATACCCGCTCCAAAACAACAATGAAAATAGTTTTGGTGGTATGAGCTCCTTTAAAAATGTTCGGGTGAAACCAAAATGGATGTTTATATGCAATAAAATTACGGCGAGAATACAGAACCCTCTAATGATATCTACCCCTTTATTTCTTAGATTCATCTTCGTTGCCTTCTTATAGATAATCTATTTGTTTGTGCTATAACAAAACCGGAAATATGGGCTATTCCCACAAAAGTTTTTAATCCTATGACGGCCAGTAGCGTTTTGCAGATTGTACGCATTGATAATTTTTTTTAAAAATAACCAATAAATGCTGCGCATGTTCACTCAACATCTGTACAATAGAAGAATTCTCCCTAACAAACTCCAATACCCTTGTCAACTAATTGGCCAAAAGAAAAGCCACCAAGTTCTTATTAAACCTATTTTTATGTTCTGAATTGGTAAAAAAAACATAACCCACTTTTTTTTCTGCGTTAAACATATAGAATGCCGTATTGCTTAAGTTATCACCCCCATGAGCGTAATTCGTACCGTAGTCCGAATCTTCTATAACAATCCCCAATCCGTATTTCTGTTCTTTTGATTTTTTGGTTGCCATTTTAACCGATTGTACTTTTAATAACTCATTGCGGCCCTCTTCCGATAGGATTTGATTGTTCATGAGCGCCATTAAAAAATGGGCAAATTCGTTGGATTCTGTTTGCAAGCTAGCCGATGCCTTAAAATTAGGATCTTTTGCATTGCTACTATACCCGCTATTTAATTTCCCTTTAAAATGACCATGAACCCGATGTTTTTCTACATAATCGTTCCAGACAAAACTTGATTTTTTCATTGTTAGCGGTTCAAAAACAGCTGTTTTGATCAACCCTTGTAGTTCATTCTTTTCAACTCTTTTTAAATGGGCAATTACCTTGGCCAAATATTCATACCCTTCTCCTGAATATTGAAATTTGGTTCCTGGCTCAAATTGTATGGTAAGCTTCCCTTTGGGATCATAATTTCCTTGCTGGTCTAGAAACCTCCAATTAGGAAACCCACTCGTATGGGATAATACCATTCTTGCGGTAATTGATTTATACCGCTCATCATAGGCAATGTCAGGATACTCCATATAGGTATACAAGGGGGTATCCAGGTCAAAAAGCCCCTCATCTATCATTTTCAAGGCAAAAAAACTAAAAACCGTTTTAGACATAGAAGCAGCGTCAAAAATGCTAGAATCATTTACCTTTTCTCGAGTTTCGTTGTTTTTAACCCCCAATGCTCTTTGATAAGCAATTTTATCATCATTGATAAAGGCTATAGAAAGTCCTGGCATATGAAGCGAGTCCATTTGACGTTCAATAAACGCATCCATTTCGGAAGTAGAAATAAGAGTACCATTAAAAGAACGAACAACGTTTTGAGTTTTTGTCGTATCGCTTTTCAAAAGACGTATTTCATGGTTTTTAATGGGCCCCACAGATACACCATAAAGATCAAATGTGTCACAGGTAGTACCTAAAATCACCCCTTCCCCCTCTATCTCATCAACGGCCATCATAGGCAAAATCGCGTGGGAGGTTAAAGAAATTAGCAATGTTACCATTGTAATGGATAGTAGCTGTTTTGAGTTTGTTTTTTGATGATGTACCATTTTCTCGTTTTTTGATGAATATTATTTGATGAATACTATATACGACCCCACTGGGGGTTAATTCAGTTGGTTTCTATATGCCCTAATTCGGTTAAGAAAGCTTCCGTTAATTCTTTTACGGTTTTACGAGCTTCGGAATCATTGAAGAAATGCCCAACGTTTTCAAAGATTTTGTATTCGTAATCATTGCCAAGGGCATCCATTTTGTCCCTAAATTCGGTAAACTCGCTTATGGGCGCTAAATGATCATCCGTACCATGAAAAAAGATGGAAGGAACAAGGTTTTTATCAAGCTGATGAAATGTGGAAATGGTTGTTGGTTTCTGTTCCGAATTTCTCGCGAACCAATCATTTTTTAGGGTATTATACGAGGCGGAATGTACGATGATGGCATCTGGTTTGGAGCCCAGCCCTGAATCGTCTGTTTCTTCATACGCATCTAGAATAGCGGTACATGCCGCCAAATGCCCGCCAGCTGAAAATCCTGCGGCGACTATTTTATTGGGATCAATACCCAATGATGTGGCTTGTTTCCTTGTCCACAAAACGGCAGACTTGGCATCTCGCACACAATCTAGAAGATTGGAACCATGTATGTCTAACAATCGATACTCGAACGAAATGGCCACCATGCCTTTGGAACTGAAATTCTTGCAATTCTTATACCCCCACTCGGGTACTCCTATGGCCCAACCACCCCCATGGAAAAATACATATGCAGGTCGTTGATCACCTTCCTTGAAATCTTCCGGATAAAAAATATGCGCTTCCAATGCTATATTACCGATGGTCTTATAGATTTTGATGGTACTTGGTTCCTTTCTTTTTTCAAGGCCCTTTTGAAAACGCGCTTCAATCTCTTCCACAAAACGGGGGTTTTTACAATCTTTTCTAAATTTTGGCATTAGGTCCTCCAGATATGCAACACCATAGTTATCCATACTTTTGTGAAGGTGTTCATTGAAGAGATAGTCCTTGATTTCTTGATGCGCATCCAATTGCTGTATTTGGGCATACCGCGGATGTATCTTTTCAATTGATTCATCAAAATAATTACCATACTTATATGATCCGGCAGATTGTGCAGTGATATATGCATCCAAGAACAGGATATAATCCAGTGATTTTAAAAGGTTGGAATTAGCAAAACTCCCTTTCGCAATATCCTCATAATAAGTTTCTTTAATAGGAAGGTTTTCATTGGTCTTTTGCTTGAACAAAGCGGGGTGTACTATTTTGTAGAGTTTTTTTCGATAGGTGATATCGGAAACTATTTTTTGCTCAAAAACATCATTTACGGGATGGCCAAGTTTGAATTTCTCATGGATATTTAGATACACTAATTCAAGGGAATCTAAAATAGCATTTGTAGTGGCGCTGGGCTGATTGTAAAACTCAATACCATTGATATATCTTCGATTTGAATTGATAATAGCCCGCAAGGATCTTAAGTGACCGTTTACTTTTTCGCTTGTACCCGAAACCACGGTTTCTGAAGTAAAGTCAATGTGCAGCGAATCGTTGGGCGAAACGAACAACTCAACTTCATTGGATTCGTGGGATAAGGTGTAAAAATCAGATTGCTGAATCGGCAACTTGATGATAAAAGTCCCATCATCCTCTAAGCGAATGATAGAATCTCCCTGGCCAAGTCTATCTATCCAAGGATCTATAAACGTTACCGCTCCATTTGACAGTTTTAATGTATGCGACCAGTTGACATCCACTTTACCAGTTAGTATTGCGACAGCTTTTTTTGGAGTTGTGGTATATGAAAATAATCCTGCGCTTACGACTAGAAGGATTCCTAATACTCTTGTATTCATTTGATTTGGTTTAGTTTGACTTGGTTTGTCCAAAGATTTTAATGTTGGTAACGTGCGACACTTTTTAAAAAACTAAATAAGATCTCCGTCAACTTTTATTTAGGATGGTAAGGGGACCTCTATTCAAAACCTATTACGGCTCAGAAGTTTATGGCACTTTTTATTCCGCTATCGCGATTCAAAGATCTATTCTGTTTTTAAGCTTTTTACAGGATTGTTGACGGCGACTTTGATAGATTGAAAACTTACGGTGAGCAGTGTAATGGCCAAAGTACCTATGACGGCCACGGCAAAAACCCACCAGCTCAGTTCGGTACGATAGCTATATTCCCGAATCCACTCATTCATATAGTAATAACCGATAGGAATAGCGATACAGCATGATATAAAGACCAGCACCACAAAATCGCGGGTAAGTAGTTTCCACAAACTTAACACCGATGCACCAAGGACTTTTCGCACCCCTATTTCCTTGGTTCGTTGCTCCGCTACAAAGACCGAAAGGCCCAAGATCCCTAAGCAACTTATAAAAATGGCCAGCAATGCGAAAAAGGTCACTAATTTCCCCATGCGCTCTTCATCAATGAAATTGCGGGCATATTGCTCCTCTAAAAAGTGATAGGTAAACAAGCTTTTCGGGTCATGTTTCTGAAACACTTTTTCTATATGTGCCAATGCCTCTTGGGTGGCTTCCTCTTTCCCGATTTTTATGTTGATGAAATTTAGAAAACCCCCATAATGCAGGGTGAAAATTGTTGGCTTTATTTGTTCATAGGGTGAGTTGGTCACCATATCCTTTGCCACACCAACAATCTTAAAAGGCCCCATACTTCCCCATTGTACCATTTCTCCTACAGGATTTTTAAGATTCATATAGCTCGCTGCAGTTTCGTTGATGACAAAGGCGAGCGAATCACTTTTAAAATCGCGGGAAAAGTCCCTTCCTTCCTTTATTTCCCAATCGATCATCTCTCCGAAGCCATGTGTAGACCGTAGGGTCCTGAATTCTTCGTTCATGGCAGGATCCTTTCCTTTCCAGTCGAAACCGCTATTGGTCACAACGGTTCCTGTAACCAAGACGTCGGAGGCCGCTACCTCTTCCAAATTATTGGAAAGTAAAAGTTCGCTCCGAATCGTTTCAAACCGATTGCGAACTTCCGGACCGTTTATGGGAACGTATACAATTTGATTCTTGTCGTAGCCCAGAGGCCTTTCCTTAACATGTTGTATTTGCCTATAAACAGTGACAGTGCCTATGATAAGTACCACGGAAATGGTAAACTGGAACACGACCAGGGCCCTTCGAAGGTTTGAAGCGCCCTTTCCGCCACCAAAAGTGCCTTTTAACACTTTTACAGGCCGAAAAGAGGAAAGATAAAAAGCAGGGTAACTACCGGCAACACAGCCTGTACAGAAAATAAACAACACACACAACAACCAAAACCAAGCGTTGGTATAGGGTAGCACCATCATCTTGCCCGTTAGGTCGTTAAAAAAGAGAAGCCCAGCTAAAACCAGTAGCAAGGAGAACACAAAAGCCAAAGCTACCACTAGAAGAGATTCACTCAGAAATTGGAAGACCAACTGATTTTTGAACGATCCGATTGTTTTTCGAATACCCACTTCCCTTGCCCTTTTAACAGATTTGGCCGTGCTAAGGTTCATGAAGTTGATACAAGCCAACAAAAGAATAAAAATACCGATGATTCCGAACATCCATACCCGCTCTATTGCACCCCCGGTATTTAATCCATTTTCAAAACGGGAATACAGATGCCATTTTTCCATAGGATGTAAATGAACAACGGGCTTTGTATCGCCACCCCCTGCATTCGTATCGTTTTTAATATGATTATATTTCGCATCCTTTATTAAGGTAGATACCTGGGTAATATCAGCATTATCGGATAATTGCACGTAGGTCTGGAACCAATTGTTCCCCCATCCTACGCGGTCCTCAAAATTTGCGGTGGTCTTTAACAATTCCCAGGGCGCAATAAAAGTAAGGTCGGCAAAATCAGAATTCAGGGGAAGATCTTTGTAGACTCCGCCTACTTGCGCCTCTATCATGGTTCCGATTTGTACGTTTTGGCCCATTGGATCTTTATTCCCGAACAGTGCCCTCGCCGTAGTTTCCGACAGTAGCATAGATGTAGGGTCTTTGAGGGCATCCCTACTTCCTTTTAACATCTGTAGCGATAGTATATGTGCGATGCCCGGCTCCATAAAATTACCGGTTCGGGTAATCTTGGTCTCACGATTCTCGCCTATGGTCAACAATTCATTGTTTGTAAACGAACTGGTTACCACATGCCTAAAATAATCTCCGTACGTTGTTCGAAGAACAGGGGCCAATTGCATCGGCTGGTTGACACCGGTCTTTATTTCCCCGCTAAAGTGCTGCGTCTGCATTACCTGTGCAATGGTGTCATAGTTTTCAAACTTCCGATTATATGAAAGCTCGTCATATACCCAAATACCAACAAGGAGCGTTGCGGCCATTCCCAGCGCAAGACCACCGATATTCATCAGCGAATACCACTTGTCAGATAGGATATTGCGGTATCCTATTTTGAAATGGCTTCTATACATTGCGTAGTTCATGCTTGTGATCGAAATTGATTTCCGAAGCGCAAAAGGTCTTAGGTAATGTATGACTTGATACCAATAATTGAAGGCGGCACGGAACGACGATTGCTCTTTTACATCTTCAAAATACCGTTCTTCAAGGTCCCCGGAAATCTCTTCTGCCAAATCGTCTTTGACGAACCAGTTCAACAACCGTTCCGCCAGCTTGGGCGGTGCATTTCTTCTATCGGCCATTTTTGTATTATGTTTGGAACGTAAAGTTTATAAATGCAGGAAATTGTTTCCAAAGGGAGGTTCTCAATTCCTTCGATGCGCTGAGTGCCTTTTGGCCAGTAGCCGAAATGGTATAGATTCTTTTTCTACGACCGCCCCGCTGCGCAGTGGGCTTTCCCATTTCAGATGTCAAAAAACCTTTTTTGCTCAACCTGTCCAAGGTGGAATGTGTCGCCCCTATAGATACTTTTCTACCCGTCTGGGACTCGAACTCGTCTGCAACTTTAAGCGCGTACGCTTCTTGTTCAAGGATCCCGACCAACAAGAGAATAACCTCTTCGAATTCTCCTAACCGTGTTTCTTTCATCTGTGAATGTGGTATATAATTCAGCCTAAAGCGTATAATTCGATAGCAGTTATAGCTGATTTAAAATATTATTATACTAAATTGTAGAACAAATATATTAAAATATTTCATTTATTCTACAATTTAGTATGTAATAAGATGTGTTTGTATTTTACCAGGCTTTTCAAAACCTAAGAGGAACCAATGCTTCGTACAAAAAAACCCTTCCATAAAAATGAAAGGGCTTACTTCTGTACTCGAGGTGGGAATCGAACCCACACTCCAAAGGAACTGGATTTTGAATGCGGCACGCCTAACTTCTAATCCTTCGGGCCGCCACCTAGACATCTTAGTAATTTGAACAAATCACAATTTCTAATGTACGTTTTGTTCCCTCTAAATTATCAATCGGCAAATATTCCAACTAAAAACGTTCTTCTACCCGCTACTAAAGCCTCAACAGTTTCACTAAAATGAACATTAATTCTTACATTAACATAAATATAATCATACAAATTGTGAGGTGTCCAAATTTTAATCTACTTTGAATTCAAGAAGAGTTTTAAGAACTCGCTATTTAATTTTAACCCCAAAATCATTACACAATGAAAATTAAATCAAGAATTTTAAGTACAATGGTCATCTTTTCCTTCCTCTTTTACAGTTGTGAAAAAGATTCAAACGAGACTATCGATACTGCGGTAGAAACAGAAGATACAGAACTTGCCGTAGGAGCGGATCAGGCCATACCTGGAGAATATATTGTTATTTACAAAGAGGATAAATCTTTATCCGGTAAAAGTGCCAAAATGGAATCCAAATCAAGGGAAATGTTATCAAAACATGCCATATCGGAGGATAACATTCAACAAATATATAGTAGGGCGATTCAAGGATTTGCTGTCAAAAATTTATCCGTGAAACAAGCGGACGAACTAAAAAACAATCCCGAGGTGGCTTACATCGAACCGAACTATATTCAGCAGCTGGATATAGATATGGGAAAACCTGTGAACACGATTCCGAAAGATTCACAAAATGAAGGGGAAACCAACAGAACAACCAATAATGTACAACTTTCCAATGGGGAGTTTCTTCCATGGGGGGTAAATAGAGTAGGCAGATCCAACGGTTCGGGTAGAACTTGTTGGATTATAGATAGTGGTATTGCGCCGCACCCAGACCTAAATATCGACACCGGTCGAAGTAGAAGCTTTGTTGGGGGCTCATGGCAAGATCAAAACGGGCATGGAACCCATGTCGCCGGCACTGTTGCTGGAAGAAACAATGGTTCGGGAGTTATCGGAGTCGCCTATGACGCGACCGTAGTATCCGTTCGGGTCTTAAATGCTCAAGGTAGCGGAAGTACCGCCGGTATTCTTGCAGGGGTGGATTATGTGGCCAACAATGCAAGTAACCAAGATACTTGGAACTATAGTGTAGGATTTCGTAACCGCAGTACTTCGCAATCTATTGATAATGCTTTTATGAATTTGGAAGTAACAACTTATGGAGCAATGGCAGCAGGTAATAGTAACGATGACACCCAGTTTTATTCACCACAAAGATTGCAAACCAACAATTCTTGGTGTGTTGGTAACATGACCAATGTGGATGCCCCCGCATCTAGCTCAAATTTTGGGAGCAGTGTAGATCGCTGGGCACCTGGCACCGCGGTATGGTCAACTTGGTTAAACGGTCAGTTTAATAATATTTCGGGTACTTCTATGGCATCACCACACGTAGCGGGCATACTATTGTTAAGAGGTAATAGTACTGGAACGGACGGATCTGTAACCAAAGGAGGAAGTACGGCTCCCATAGCTACCTTAAATTAAAAATAGACCACTATTTAAATTTGCAAAACACTTTGTGGAGCACTTCCGACTAGCTGTTCAAATTAAAAATAAAAAGGGTTCGACTTTTAAAAAAGTCGAACCCTTTTTCCGATGTCGAAATCGTTGCCGAAATGGAACGCTCCAAAGGTTATACATGATTCCTTTCCTGTACCATGCCAACGTTCACTGACCTTAGTAATATGACTAAAGTGTGTACATTTTTCATTGTGTTAAGATGCTTTTTTTAGTCTATCTGCATACTGTCTTCTAAATTCTATGAGCTTGGGCTCTATGACCGCAGTGCAGTAGCCAAACCGTTTGTTTAGTTGATAGTATTGTTGGTGTCTATCTTCGGCTTTAAAGAAATGCTCAAAGCGTTTGACTTCGGTTAGGATCTGCCTCTCAAAATAGGGTTCTAGTTCCCTGAAAACGATTTCTATAATTGCTTTTTCCTTTGAGTTCTCAAAGAATACTATGGACCGATATTGCGTACCGACATCTGCTCCTTGTCGATTCAGTAAAGTAGGGTTGTGTGTTGTCATAAATATAACCAACAACTCCTCATAGTAGATGCAATTGGGATTGTACTCTATCTGTATCACTTCAGCATGCCCCGTCAACCCTGAACAAACGTCTTCGTATGTGGGCGCGTCGTTTGTGATTCCGCCACTATAGCCAGAAGTTACGGAAACAACCCCTGCCACTTCTTGAAATATAGCTTCTGTACACCAAAAACATCCGCCGCCAAAGGTGGCCGTTTTTAGTTGGTGATTTTGTTTTTTCATGCTCCTTGTTTCTGTATGTGTTCACACTAAAGTCTATTCACAGCCATCCGTGTACACCATAAGGCAACAGCCCACCTACCCAATTCCCGTAAAACAATGCCCTGGGGAGGCAACCACATTTCTCAATACCTATCAACCAAGACTATGAACTAGTTATTTCTCATGAAGAGGTTATCTGCGGCTTTTCCCTTTTTGGTAATGGATTCAGCCGGGAATTGTATTGTAATTCAAACTTTTTCTCAATATGGTTACTCGTTTGTTTTGATTCTAAAAGTAGCGTCTCTTTTAAACCTTTGAGCCTATCAACAGTAAAGTACTTTTTGAATAATTGTTGTAGATAAGAGGTCCTTGTGCCCAAGAGTTTAACAATATCTTCAAAAGAGTGTTTCTTTTTAAAATGCTCTTCTACTAGAACATTAAATCTTTTGATAATATGCAACTGGGTCTCCGCAATCACGGGATGGCCCGTAGCCGTTTCTATTCGCCCAATAGAGACAGTCATTATTCTTTTGAGAAAGTCGCGCTCCGTCTCGATACAGCCGTTGGTTCGATGAAACTCTCGCTCCATACCATCATACATCATCTTCATATAGCGTTCTTCTAGATTGCTGAGCTGTACTGTATACGGATGTTTTACCCCAAAATACCAGAACCAGTAAAAAGCTGCTTCCTCTTCTGCCGTTGCTAGCTCGTAGAAGTCTTTATTATAGGCTACCACTTTTAAATCATTATGCGCATTGTACACTTGAATGGTATTGAGTGGTTTGCAGTATAAAATGTCACCCCTTGCAATTTGGTAGGGCACAGTATCTATGTACACTGTGACTTTTTTACCTTGATTATACAGTATTTTATAAAGTGCACTAGAGGATAGTACCCCCTGATAACTGCTATTGTTAAAATCTGAAAGAAAGAAAAGCCCTCCAGTTTTTGGGCAAATAATGTGATGTTGCATATCGTTGCGTTTTTAAGTTACAAACCTATTGTCATGCCAATCATACTTTATTTTACAAGTATTTGATTATCATTTACTTAAATTGAATCAACATAATTTCAATACGAACTATGGCTCCCATATTTGGGGGAGTTCACAATAAGTTAGGCCCTGTGCCCCTAACCCTAAGCTGCTAGCCGCTTCCATGAAAGTGCAAAAGCAACGAATGTGTGTACTCCTCAAATCACAACTACCTTTGCAGTACTTTAAAAATAGATCCCCTCCGTGGTCATACGCAGTAAGGTTCGTTTTTCATTTTCCAACAGAATGTCGGCTCGGTGAGCGACTGCATAGTTGTCCAGAACAATAATATCACCCTCTTCCCATTGATGTTTTATCAGTGATTCTTCATCAGACAAACGTTCGTTTATATAGTTGAAAATTTGATTGCTCTCTTTTACGGGCAACACCGATCCATTTTTACAATGATTAATAATATCCGTAGAAAAACCAATGTCGAAATAAACAGTATCCTTCCCGTTAAAAGGATGTTTCCAAAGCAGGGGGTGCAAAACCCGACCTCTATAAACCACAGCGTAATCGCGCCATAACAATTTGTCTTTTGCCGGTAGGTTTGCACTAAGATTGAGTAGGGACGCAAAGGAGGTAGCCGTACCGGATTTGGGTATCTCTACCATTTGAAAAGTACTTAAATGTGATGGACGCTCCCGATATGAATTGTCAGAATGCCAAAAAACCCCGGAGCCTTTGGTAATCTTCATATTACTCTTTCTGTGTTCTGTCTGTGCTGGGGGAACGGAATATATCGCAGGTAATTCTATCTCGCCAAATCCGCTGGTAAATGCAATTTGTTCCTCTTCCGTCCACCTTCTTTTTCCCTTGATCACGACCATTCCATACTTAAAAACCAGCTGTTTGATGGCTGTAACGGTAGTTGTTTGTAGAAGCGTTATATCAGAAAAATCTTGAAGTTCTACACCTATATACTTGTTCATTTTTTCGAATTGCAAGTTTTCCATTACGCTCAAGTGCTTTTAAGATTGAATTTTAGTTACCCTCGGTATTATACGACATGCTCGCAATGGCTTAAACGGGCCGCGATGGTTTTTCTGGCTCTGCTCATTAAAACCCAAACGTTGTTTTTTGAAATATTGAGCCGGCTGCATATTTCCTCTGTGCTCAGCTCATCATAAATACGCATTCTGGCAACACTGGATTGACGGGAGGTCATTTGCGTGAAACTTTCTGTCAAAACAAGTTCTAAGGCCTGCAGGTTTATATTCGAGAGTGTGGCTTCTTCACCATCTATGATAGCCGTGCTGTAGTGATAGGTTTCTTGATATTCTTCGTGCGAAAAGGCATATCTATTCATTTTGCCCTTGTAGGTAGCCCGTTTGCGGTAATAATCTACTATTTTACGTTTGAGTATCGCTACTAGCCATGTGCGCTCGGTACATTTATGCTGAAAGTTATCTTTTGATTTTAATGCAGCTAAAAAGGTATCGGATATGATCTCTTCTACATCAAGTGGATTTGATATTCTTGCCTTCGCATAATTCTTCAAGAACGGGTAGTAGTTTGTAATCCATTTATCAGGATTTATTGTGTTTGCAACTGCCTCCATAATTCGGTTCGTTTCCAAAAACCTATAGAAAACCATACCATAATACAAACCCCTTATAACCAATAATTTAAGATGAACACCTGAAGGGAAATATACAATATATTGTAACTCTTAACAGGATACCTACAACATGTAAGAGCAAAGCACCTCGTATCAAGCCTCTGTCACAAACTCCTTTTTAATCCCAAGTTTACGCATTCTGGATTCCAGTGTAGAGGGATTAATATCCAGTAAGGTCGCAGCACCGTTTTTGCCACGAACCCGACCGCCACAATGTTTTAAGGTCTTTACAATAAGCGCACGTTCATTGTCTTTTATGGTTCTTGGGTAAAAGCCCTCTTGTTCGTTAGCCTCATCATCCCTTTTTGCATTCAGTTGCGTAAGATGTATGGTAAGTAGGCCACCTTTTGAAGTAATCATTGCCCGTTCTATAAGATGTTCCAATTCCCGTACATTGCCTGGCCAATGATATGCTTTCATTTGTTTAATGGTCGTCTTGGAAATACCTTTGAATTTTTTACCGAACTTCTTACTATTGCCTTCCAAAAAATGGGTTGCCAATGCCTGAATATCCTCTGCTCTGCTACGTAATGGTGGTAAGATGATGGGAAAAACATTGAGCCTAAAAAACAGGTCTGCCCTAAAATTACCTTCTTGTACTTCTTTTTCCAGATTACGGTTTGTAGCGCTGATAATACGCGTATCTATTTTTATAACGCTATTGCCTCCCAAGCGTTCTATCTCACGCTCCTGTAAAACCCTTAACAATTTAGATTGCAGTTCAATGGGCAACTCCCCAATTTCATCCAGAAAAATAGTGCCTTGGTGTGCCAGCTCAAATTTCCCCAAACGACGCTCTGTCGCACCTGTAAAACTTCCTTTTTCGTGCCCAAATAGTTCCGACTCTAAGAGTTGGGCCGGCAATGTGGCACAATTAATTTTTATCAACGGGCGCTCACTACGTGGCGACCTATCGTGTATGGCCCGAGCTATAAGCTCTTTACCTGTACCTGTTTCCCCAAGAATAATAACTGTACTGCTACTAGAGGCAACTTGCTCCACCATCTCAAAGACCTGTTGCATTGGTTCACTGGAACCAATAATACTGTCAAAATTGTAACCGGTTTTTATTTCCTCCTCTAGGTATTCTTTTTCTAAAGTAAGTTGCTCATTCAGACTCTGGATTTCCTCATTTGCCAGTACGTTACTTATCGCTACTGAAAACTGGTCTGAAATATTGGGATATAGCTTTACCACATTGGAGGCCATATCTTGTTCTTCTTTAAAATGAAAGACCAATAGGCCGAATACTTCGTTTGCCGCATAAAGTTTAAGCACCGTACTATGTGTAATGCCTGTTTCCTTCATTAATTGAGGTCCTTTAAAATCGGGAAACTCCTTAACCCATCTATCGGCTTGGTATTGTTGAAAGTTCTCGCCAGCTAAAATGACTTCCGCCGGGCTATTTTTTATTGGAATTGATTGGTTGAAAACTTCATCGTGGAAAGGATGCGCTTGCCCTTCTTTGGAGCTTATACGCAGTACGTGTTGAAAAGTGGTTCTATCTTTGGAAAAAATAATGATGACCGCATCATCATACTTCACAATAGGCCGTATCTGGGTCATAAGACTATCGTATAAGGTCTCCCTATCCCGTATCTTGGTAGCTGCCTCGCTGATGGTCAACAGCATTTCTTTTTGATTCTTTTCTTCTAGCACACTCTCATTGGCAAGTACATTACTTATGGCAACAGATAGCTGGTCTGAGATATTGGGGTAGAGTTTTACCACATTAGAGGTCATATCCTGCTCTTCCTTAAAATGAAATTGGAGAAAACCATACACCTCATTGCCCTTTTTTAGTTTAAGAATGATACAATAATTTAATCCTGTTTCTTTCATCAATTGTGTACCACCAAAATCTGGAAATTCCTCAATCCATTTATCCACATTATACTGTTTATAATTTTCATTAAACAATACTTGTTCCGCAGGTGAATTTTTGATTTTTATGGACTTATTTACTACTTCGGTGTACAAAGGATGATTTCTTCGTTCTTCCGTAGCCATTGTCAATATGTGTCTGAACGTAGTTTTATCTTCTGATAAAACCGCGACGACAGCATCATCATACCTAACAATAGGCTGTATCTGCGTCATAATGGTATGATACAATGTCTCCCTATCCCGTACCTTGGTAGCCGCCTCGCTTATGGTCAAGAGCATTTCTTTTTGCTTTTTTTCTTCCAGAATACTCTCATTGGCCAAAATATTAGCCAACACCACCGACATTTGTTCTGAAATACTTTTAAAAATTAAAAGGTCTTTATTGGTAAATGATTCGGCGGTACAACTATTAAAAGTAAGCATCCCAATTATTTCATTCCCCACCATCAAAGGGCCCGATAAAATTTCTCTAAGTCCTAAATCATACATTGGTTGTAAAGCTGGGTCGTCATACGTCTGCATTAATTTTTTTATGTTATAAACTTGTGCCGTTTGATTTACAATAAGTTCAACACTAGAACCGTTGAGCGGAAAAGAACCAAACGGATTTTTATAGCGCGCCCATATCTTAGCATCTAAAGTATCTTGAATCACCTCCTCATCAATAATTTCATAATATTCCTGAGTGCGATTATTTACTGCAAAAAGCCCTGCACTTTCATAAGGGAAAATCTCCTGTATTTGCTTATAGATAAGTTTTAAGAGATGCTTGCGGTCCTGAACTTCGGAAATTGTTGTGCTAATTTTAAGTAAATCCTCTTTTTGTCTTACTTCTAAAAGAATTTTTTCATTGGCAAGCACGTTGCTAATGGCAACAGACAGCTGGTCCGCAATGTTGGGGTAGAGTTTCCATCTGTAATCATCTTGTTGATGGGGTTCTTTAAAATGAAAGAACAACACCCCAAAGAGCTTTCCTACGCTAATTAATTTTAAAACTATTGAGTAATGTAAGCCAACATCCCGCATTAAAATCAACCCGGGGTAGGTTGGGTATTTAGGCAGCCAATCGGTATGCATTTCATACGAACGGACCATTTCTTCCTGCTTAATAATTGATTCAAGGGGACTGGCCATTATCGGAAGAAAAGTATTAACAAGTCCAGGGTAATTAGGATGTTCTTTAGAGCTTTCGGATGCTATAGCCAGTAAATGATTGTAGTGCGAGCCGTCTTCTGATAATACTATAGTGACCGCATCCTCAAACTGAATAAGGGGCTTTATTTTATCCATAATCGTTTGGTACAGGTCGTCCCTATCCCGAATGTGGGTGGTTGCCTCACTAATACTTAAAAGGGTTTCTGCAAACTTTTTTTCCTGCTCCATGGCTTCATTGGCCAAAATATTGCCCAGGGCCAAGGCCAATTGGTCTTTGATACCCTCATAAAACGCTTGATCTTTTTCTAAATAAGGCTCTTTTTCAAAATGAAAAAGAAGTATGGCAAAGATGCCATCATTGTTTTCTAGCAGGAGACTAATACTATAATTGAGCCCTGTGTCCTGCATTATCATTAAACCTGGAAAAGTAGGATACTTTTTCAACCATTCTTCTAATGAAAATAAATCAATACTTTTTCTTTTTGTTATATCCTCCATTGGAGTTCCGGTTATATCAAGCTCCTTATTTACAACCTCGTCATAGTTAGGATGCGCTATCCTTTCATCTGGGGGCATTGTTAGAATATGGGTGCAGGTCTTTTTGTCTTCAGACAAGAGAATCAATACCGCATCATCATACTGCACTATGGGCCGGATGTTTTCCATCACCGTAGTATAAAAATCATCTAGACTACGTATATGAATGACGGCCTTGCTAATTTGCAATAATATTTTCTCTAACGATGCGGTGGCTTTCATATCCTATCTCTTTGCCTTAAAGATAGTCAATTCCGCTACTTATACACATCAGAAAACACGATATTTCGCTCTGAATAATCCGAAAAACACGAAATATCATAGGTAGTAAATAGTGCATTTTTATTTTGGGGAAAAAATTATCGGCCATACTTACCGTTCTTGCTGCGCTGACAGGAATTCCTCTAAATACTAGAAAATATTGGCACGCTTATAGACTAGTATGGCTACTGAGAATAACATTTATTCTAATCTTTATTCTCTTAAGGACAACTAAAAGCTATGAGTAAAAAGGTATTGGTAATATCACATAGAACAGATGAGGCACGAAAACTTGCCCGTCAAATGTCTCTCGCTGGTTACGGCGTTACTGGCATCACTAAAGACAAGGACAGTATAGAACATAAGGTCACTTCAGAAAAGCCCGACTTTATTGCCTTAGACCTAGAACTGGCCAATGAACCCGATAACCTCAACCTATTTGCACGCTTAAAAAGGAAATTTAATATCCCCTACATTGCCTTGGCAAATCTTCCTGAACGTTCCTCTACTATTCTTGGTGCCGATGCCATACGTGGCCTATGGTCGTATCATTTGGATAGTTTGGAACTTCAAAATTTTGAACTTATCTCAGACCTATCACTTTCCTTAAAAAAACAGGATAAAACCAAATTGCCCCGTAGCGTGCCATTGATTCCACCGAAGGCATTTGATATCATTGGGCATTCTGAAGCTTTTGCCAAAGCGGTGTCCCTGGCAAAAAAAGTAGCGGCTACTGATGTTACCGTTTTGCTCACCGGCGAAACAGGAACGGGGAAAGAAGTATTTGCAAAGTACTTACATCAAATGTCTCTGCGTCATAAAAAAACAATGATTACCCTTAACTGTGCCGCCATCCCGGAAAATTTGGCAGAGTCCGAGCTTTTCGGTCACGAAAAAGGAAGCTTTACTGGGGCCACCGAAAAGCGTGTAGGCAAATTTAGAAGAGCGGACAGGAGTACTTTATTCTTAGATGAGATAGGTGAGCTACCCCTCATGGCACAGTCCAAACTCTTGCGAAGCCTTCAAGAAAAAGAAGTAGAAAGCGTAGGCGCTACCGAAACGATTCCCATAGATGTACGATTCATCGCGGCTACGAATAAAGATTTGGGCAAAATGGTCGACGAAGGTACTTTTCGTGCAGATTTGTTTTTTAGATTGAACATTTTCCCTATTCACCTACCAGCACTTAGAGAACGACCAAATGATATTATTCCCCTTGCCGAGTTCTTTTTAGATCGGTACGCAAAAAATGCGAGAAAGGAATTCTTGGGGCTATCGAAAGCGTGTAAAAAACGTCTTTTGGACTATAATTGGCCAGGTAACGTACGTGAGCTGCAACACATGATGGAAAGAGCCGTGGTAATGGCAGACACTGATGAAATAGACATCTCACAGGTTGAATTCCCAGAAAACGAGCATATGCATTTTGATTTATCCAACCATAACAATGAATTATACACCCTAGAGGAAATAGAGCGCAAGGCCATCCTCAACGCACTTACCGTATGCAAAGGAAAGATAAGAGGTACCGACGGTGCGGCAACATTGTTAAAAGTACATCCCAACACCTTAGATTTCAAAATCAAGAAACTAGGTATTGAAAAAACAAAACTCTTCAATTAAAACGGTTTTTATATCGGTACTACCTGTTTGGTTGGTTGAAAGGATTCCTGTTCAATGCAAAACGGGGTTTCAATTTCCTACGGGATGGGCAAATCATGCCACCCGTTCCTTCCCAAAACGGTAACTCACTTTGAAAGCACTAGCTAAGCATATCCGAAAACAGGATCTAGAGAATGGAAACGCGCATCGCGTGGTGATTCCTCAAATACTGTAACATCTCCTATATGTTGTGTCACTTTTAGTTCCAAAACAGGTGCAGCCTCATCCATTAAAATCACAATTAACTGATTCCCATTGTATTGCATTTTTTAAAAATCGATTCCAGCTTTTGGCATCCATGTTGTCTCTTGACAAACAACGCTTTAAAAATTCAATTAATAACCGTCTTTAAAAGACACAAAATCAAGTACCATGAAAAAAAGTTTTTTCGGCATTTTCACAATGCTTATCGTAGGATTCACGTTGCAAGCCTTCACGTCAGTAGTTAACATTGATCGAGAAGTGTACCCTTCTTTTATGACCGACACAGAAAATGAAATTGCGGTTAAGGCCAACAAAAAAAGCCACAATATAGATGACAACAGCATTGCGCTGGTCGGCTATAGCCCCGTATCCTATTTAGACCTGCACCTTGCCCAGTTAGGGAACAAAAACTTTAAGGCATCGCACGACGGTGTTACCTATTATTTTGTATCTGCCGAACAGATAAAAAGCTTTAAAGCAAACCCAACTAAATACCTTCCACAATACGGTGGGTTTTGTGCGACAGGAGTCAACCATGGTGCAAAGTTTCGTCCTGACCCTAATAAATTTATCGTTAAAGACGGCAAGTACTTCCTTTTCTCCTATAACAAGATTGAAGGCTCAGACGCCATTATTCCATGGATGACAGGAAACCATAAAGATTTGGTTCAAGTGGCCGATACGAATTGGAAAAAACTCTCTAACAATTACTAAGCTCACAATTACTCAACTGAAACTGGCATCATACAATGCTTTATGATGCCAGTTTTTAAGTTACATGAACACTACCTCTTTAACAATATACCATCTAACAAAAATCCTACTTTAAGAATATTTGGGCCAACCTCTTACAACAAACGAAACGCTATCATTCGCAGTTTCGGGTGCGCTTCCGAGGGGCGTTAAAATAGTTGGCACTTTTGTCCCTCTTGCATTCCTGCTAGGCAAAAATTTAGGATTGCAACACATTTGCCGTTTTCCACTGAACAATATCGTGGCTCCTCAATTTCCCAAACCTTAAAAAAAATTCAGGCCTATCCTTGTAATCAATTTAAAGAGTTAGGATACATCTGATCTGGTTTGGAGATTTTACTCGATAATCGAGATTAAAAATGCTCCGAGGCTTGTACGCCTTCATAAAGTAATTTCGGTGTACGAAGGCCTCGAGGTAGTTTGCCAAGATGCAAACCTATTGGTCTATCTTATAAATATTTTCCTTCATGATACCCAGTTTTTTAATTCTAAAATCTAAGGTGTTGGGGTGCAGTTTAAGTATTTCAGCAGCACCATTTTTACCCCTTATCCTTCCCTTGCAATAATGCAGCGTTTGCACAATTTGTTCGCGCTCGCTTTCTTCAAGGGATTTTAGTTTAAAATCGGAATCACTGCTCGCAGTTCGGGGGTTTTTAGTATGCTCGAGCGCCACATCTACAAAGTCAACATCCGTAAGAAGACAAGCTCGTTCAATTACGTGCTGCAACTCTCTAATATTCCCTGGCCAATGATACAATTTCATATTTTCTATCGCCGGTCTGCTGAACCTGAGATTGGGTTTGTTAAAACGCGCAGCACTCTTAGCGAGAAAGTACTGTGCCAACTCCTCTATATCCTCTTTTCTATCTCTTAAAGGAGGAATGGTGATAGGAAATATATTCAACCTAAAGAAGAGGTCTGCCCTAAAATTGCCCTTCACAACATCTTTGGCCAAGTCTTTATTCGTCGCCGCAATGACCCGTACGTCAATCTTTTTATGCGAATTGCCGCCAACTGATTCTATTTCTTTCTCCTGAAGACATCGCAACAGTTTGGCTTGACTATTTAAAGGGAGTTCTCCTATTTCGTCTAAAAAAATGGTGCCTTTATCGGCTATCTCAAATTTTCCAAGACGTTTTTCCAAAGCCCCTGTAAAGCTTCCCTTTTCGTGTCCGAAAAGAACAGATTCTATTAGCTCGGAAGGAAGCGCGGCACAGTTCACTTTTACCAAGTTGTTTGAAGACCTATTTGATACATTATAAAGCGCTTCCATAATCAGCTCCTTGCCAACACCCGTTTCTCCTTGTATGAGCACTGTTACATCGGTCGGTGCCACTTGCGCCACTTTTTTCAAGGCCAACCGTAGGCCATTACTAGTACCGATTATTTTACCATTCCCCTTGCCAACAAGGGTCCCTTTTTGTTTAGGACCAGGAATACCCTTTTTTTTGGGCACTGTTTCCTCAAATCTTAACTTTCCCAATGCAAGATGGAGCGCCACACGCAAATCCCGTTCATCAAAAGGCTTCAAGATATACCCATGCGGACCCGTTTTGTTCATTTCCTCTAAGGTCTCCGTATCTGAATACGATGTTATATAAATATATGGCAAGTTGTTTCGTTCCTTGAGTTTTTTTGATAACTCTATACCGTTCATATCTCCTAAAATATTGATGTCTAAAAGAACAAGGTCGGGCCTCTCAGATTTGATAGAAGCCAAGGCATCTCTGGCATTGTTTGCTACGGCAGTTACGCCGTAACCAAGTTTCGACGTTATTTTTCTGATAGTATTAGAGATGATGAATTCATCTTCGACGATAAGTAACTTCCCTGACATGGCATTGCTATTGTTGGTGATTATTTTAACGCTACGCAAAATGCCAAGAATGTGCCAATTTCATTTTCATCTACTAATTGCTTGGAAGCTCACAACTTACATAAATAAGCGTCCCATGTTTGACCACAATATGTTGTACTTCTCCCATATTCTGTCGTAAGGGCAGAAAGAAAAATTCATAAATCATTTATTGACAGATCATTACAAAAATTTTCAATTGGCACAGATCTGGTGCTACATGCTGATAACAATGTCCTTTTCAATAGGACTTAACCATCATACTTATGAATATTCCGAATAACGCCATGGCGCTATTGATAACGGGCATTTTTCTCTTAACACCTTCTTTATGTCTGTCGCAAAACAAGGAAAGAGATAGCATCATTAAATCAACCGAAACCAAACCCTTCACAGAAAATACGGTAAAGAATCTAAACCTACTTTCCAAAAAATACTATAAATCGAAACCCGACAGCAGTCTCATTTTTGCGCACAAGGCAATGTCGGTAAGTAAGGCAATAGACTTTAAAGAAGGAGTACTTAGTGCTCGGGCAAACACTATTCTTGCTACCTACAGGAAAAACGCCTTTGACGAAGCTACCACTGAACTGAAGGCCCTTATGGCGCAAGAGGATGCCGGTAACTATGCCCAAAGAAGTACGCTTTTCGCATTGTCTGAAATTTACTATAAACAAGAACAACTAGACTCGACGCTCAAATACGCCTTGGCAACCCTTAAAGCTTCGGAAGCCACTGCATCTCCCAATGAACTCCTAGTATACCACAATAATCTAGGAATAGATTATACCCGTAAAGGATATTTAGACAGAGCACTTCACCATAGTTTATCGGCACTCAGAATAAACGAACAATTGCCCTACGACCCTATGCGAACCTTCCAGTTAAGTATTAATACAGCTAACATCTACGAATATTTAAAGGCTCCGGAATCTTCCCTAAGCCATAGAAAGAAAGCGTTGAAAGCAGCCGAAGATTTACAAAATTCTCCCCTACAGGCGCATGCCCAACTAGCTGTAAGCACCTCGTTCATAAATTTGGAGTTGCTTGATGAAGCAAATCGCAACTTAAACGAAGTTGAAAGGTTTATGGGTGCTGAGAAAGAACAGGCCGCTTATTTAAAAACACTGTTCTTAACCAATATGGGAATCTTACACAAAAAACTGGACAACCACAAAGCGGCTATTGAAAACTTAGAAAAAGCACTGAAAAATGCCCAAAAAGATAGAAACAATATGGATATTCTATCGGTTTCGAACAAGTTGGCAGAGACCTATCTAGATTTAGGGAATTTTCAAGAGGCCCAAAAAATACTTGAGATTGCATCCCGGACGCAAGAGACCATAGATGACCTGGACGCTAAGAAGTCTACCTACCTTTTAAAGGCCAAATTTGATTCATTGCGCGGCGATATTGACTCCTATGTTCAAAACCATTGGAAATTCATAAAACTCAAAGACAGTATTGCTTCCGAAAACACCAAAAAAACTATTGCACAACTGAATATAGTGTATGAAACCGAATTAAAAAACAAAGAGATTCAATTGCTTACCTCAGAAAGAAATGTACAGGAGGAAAAACGCAAAAATATGGAGCTTGTTCAAACGGGGCTCGGAGCACTTATCATGGTGCTTTTATTGGCATCTATCTTCTGGCGCAGGAGCTACGTTCAACAGAAAAAATCCCTTTCTATCATAGAAAAGAAAAATATTGAAAATAAACTTTTGATCAAAGAGATCCATCACAGGGTAAAAAACAACCTTCAAATTATCTCGAGCCTTTTGAGCGCTCAGGAAGGTAATTTCCCTTGTGATGACAAATTGAAAAAAATACTGTCAGAGAGTCAAAATAGAATCAAATCACTGGCAATTATACATGAAGAACTATATCAAAACAATCATGTGACGAACGTAAACTCCAGATACTACATTGAACGACTCATAAGAAATATTGATTCCTCTTTTAGCTCAAGTTCAAAAAGTATTGAAGTCGATACAGACATTCAGGATGTACAATTGAAAATGAACATTGCAGTACCCATAGGATTAATTGTAAATGAACTAATGACAAATGCGTACAAATATGCATTTATCGAAAAACAATCTGGAACCATTCGAATTGTCTACGCAAAAAAAGAAAAAACCCATAAAATGGTCATTTCCGACAATGGAATAGGTTTAAATAACGATTCCCCACATACGTATTCGTTCGGTTTGCAGCTAGTGGAAGGATTGTCTGCACAATTCAAAGGGTATTTTAAAATTAAGACCGATAATGGAACCCAATTCGAAGTCCTCCTTAACGAACCCGCTGATTGATTTAAAAGGTTATTTCCGCTATGATTTGATGGTTTTGATGTAGTAAGGAAAAGTCAAGATGATTTGGGACTTCTTGCGCTTTCACGCCTGCTTGTGTGGCCAGCAGGAAAGCAAAACATAAAAACCAGCTAAGAGCACCCCAGCATTTCATCGTTTTAAAACTTTCTTTTGAACAGTACCACTATTGTGAAATAAGTATGGTACCCGCCCTATTTGCCTACACAGCCCTAGAAGCTTTTGCCAACATTTGCATTCCGTACCGACGGGAATAACAAACGGGATACAATGGTGTAGCATAGGTACGTTTTTTTACATAGCGGTTGCAATGTCATGGTTCCATTCCAAATCATTTTTATGCCGTAGACCATTGCAAAATATTGGAATCCAATTTGGCTTATCGGAACATACGTAGATATTTCAGAAATATCATGCCGAATTTTGGTTAACGTGAGAAGGAAAGATACTTTAAAGCAAGTTCAATTCAGCGGTTAAATAGCAAGGCAAAATTATAGTCTTTTATGCTACATGCTCGCTTCTGCTTGTTATTTTCCAAGAAGTATTTTAATTCTGTAAACTGTGCTCGGTAATGTGTACGAATTGCCTTTGCATATGCTAGTTTTAGATAAAAAAATGTCCAGTAGGTTAGTTTTAAGTCCAGTTTCCATCGAAGGATGGAAGTGTTTTCATTTACTGACTCAACTTCAACCGAAACTTCGATTTTTTTAGATGGAAACGGGAACCCGTTCAAGTTTATAAACGTCATACTTTTGTTTTCGGCATTGAAATGAATTAACCGTTCTATGTATTCATCGTTTTTAGGATAGCGAATTCTCCTTTTATCACTCGGGGCATTGAGGCATATGGGCGCACTAAAACCGATCGATGTGGTAACATTCCTGTCATACAACGAAATAGCTCCAAAACCCGCTCCGAGATACTCCCACGCGCTTTTCGAATTGGCTTGAATGACTATTTCTTCCATCTGATGCACAAAAAAAGCCCCGTCATCATATGACGGAGCTATTACGAGTATTTATTTAGTTTTTAACGCCATCTAAATCTAAATGGTCCCCTATATAGGTACCATAATAGGCAGTTTTAATCATTCCTTCCGTATTGATGACAAAATCGGCCGGAATACGCGTTAGCGCACCATCTCGGGCATATTCTTTATCGCCGTAAAGTTCCTTACCCTCTCTCATTTTTGCCTTTGCATCTTTGTTAAAGGCCGTCTTTAGCACTTTTCCGAACGACTTTTTAACTCCGAAGGAATCATAGAAAACATTGTCCTCGTCAGATACAATGGGGAAGGGCAAGTCAGCATCTTTGGTATATGCTAGAAGTGTTTCTTTCGAACTCTCAAAGACTACGATCATTTGAATGTCTCGAGCTTTTAGATCTTCGTATTGTTCGCTGAGCTTGTGCACCCTTAAATTACAAACGGGACAGCCGGCATATCTCAAAAAAGTTATAAAAACGGTCTTCCCATCCTTATTGAGACTATCGAGGTCCACACTTTCACCCTGAATGGTTTCAGTTTTGAAAGCAGGAGCGGCATCTCCTTGCGCTAGCTTTTGTCCGTTTGCCAAAGCTGTAGAAATGAATGCTATGAGCACTGTATATTTTAAAAAGTGCTTCATTACTTTTTGATTTGAGTGGCCATATCGCTGATAAGCTGCCATTTATTTTCGGCATTCAGTACCAACAATAACGTTACGAGCTGTCCGCCACCATCATCGGTCTTAAAATGAGCGATAACCGTTGCGGAGTGGTCGGCGATGTCTATCTGTTTAAAATCTACCTGAAAGGCTGTGCCGCCTATGGTGCCCTTGCCAATTAAGGCGGTGTATACTTGTGAAGGGATAATAGATGTTTTATCTGGTGTTGGGTACTGATTTGCAATAACCCTAAAATCCTTATGTAAAAGAGCATCATAGGCCGATACGTCTCTTTTTTCTCCTGCCTTCGCGAAAGCGATTACAACATTTTTAATTTCTTTTTCCATAGTTGCGTCTTTTATTTTGTTTTGCGATTTACAACTCATTGCGCTCAGGCATAAAATGACTACGAGCATTGATGTGATTTTTTTCATCTCCAATTGTTTTTATGTTACAAGCGCTAAGTTATTTGTTGCGCCTATGAGAAAGGGTGATTGAAATCACATAATACACTGCTGAGAAAAAATCATCCTTTAGACCGAATTCGGCTCAAAGTTTCCCGCGCCATACCAAGGTAGGATGCCAAATGTTTTAAGGATACCATTTGTAGTAGTTCGGGTTTGTTATGTACGATAAAATCGTTCTGCTCTTTCGGGGAGAGTGATTTGATTGCAAACGTCAGAGCATTATAGCGCTTGATCATCGAATGAAAATAACAAAATCGAATTCAACATGAAATGATTTGAATCACATTTGTTTCATCTGTTTATAGATGACAAATCTATCATTATTGCGGCTTGGGGCCTCTTATTGGAGGGCTTTGATACCGGCATTGCCTGCATATCACCTTGCCCAAGTCATCCTAGCCCCGCCTTCCGTTGCAGTGAAGTTACCGTTGGTCTATTTCACTATGGATGCCTTCGTTGTTTATGGGATGTCACCTAGGCAACCATCTACCCACCTACCTTTCATCTAAGCAAGTCGTGGCAAACCGTACTTCCCAAAATAGGACATCCATTTGCATCTTTTAAAAAGCAATCTCAAGAGCGATACCAATTCGTTCTTTTGACTTTTTCGCAGGAGTGTATCCACGCGTCTTAAAAACATCACATGCTGCTTGAGTAGTACGAAATATTGTAGCATTCAGTAGTACTTTCTTTCCACTTTTAAATCATAAATAATTGATTTTCAAATATTTAATTTCAATTAATTGTTTGGCATAAGTTTCGTTTCCAGTCTTATCGAATATTCAAAAAACACGTGTTAATCAAATTTAATCCTAAAATTAAGTATTATGAAAAAATCAAATTTTACAAAGGGCTTGTTCAGTTTAATGTTGCTATCTGCTTTATTTTACAGTTGTAGCGATGAAACAGAGGCGCTACCCGACGAAGGGCTCATTGAGGCCCCAACTGTGAGTGATTCAAAATTTAATCTAGAAGCGGCCATGGCCGAGATGGAATCGCTCACCGAATTGCGTACTTCGGAGATTGAGGTCTCGGAGACCGAAAAAGCCCAAAGTACCAGCAGAACCTTTCCGGCAGAACTGAATGTATTTTTAAAAAGCGCCATTGCATTAAGAAATTTGGATGACCCTGACAGGGCAAACGTGACGCTGCCCTTGTTCAAAGGCAAAAGGCCCAATGGGAAACCGGCCTATTTTATCCTTACAGAAGCATCCAATTTTAATGTTGCCAAGCTATTCGGAATAAATTATGCCCCCAAACTAATTAACGCCATAGGCACTGGTGGTGAGCAATATGTTACCATCAAGCGAGGCCGCATGCAATTTGCCGGTGATATTGATTTTAGCCCAGAGCGTATTTTAAAACCCGGTATTGAAACCACATTTCCACCTTCTGTTGCAGAACCTGGTGCCATTGGTGACGATGAGTGGTCTTCTATTGTAGTATTGCCTAGTGGTCTTGTTCTCAATGCAATGGTTGTAGCAAATTCTACAGGCCTACATGACAGGATAGTTCGAATTGCAAAAAGACGGGGTAGGGTTACACTTCAACTGCTAGATGGTTTTCAAGGAGGCGATCAGTATTACTACCATTTGGTAACGGACTCGTCTGACCGAGGAGCGGCCACGATAGAACTAGGCGTATATGCCCCTAAACTGGCCAATTTCTCAGATTCGTTTGGTTCGAGCACTCTTTTTGATCCATCTCCTCTATTAGGGTTTTCGCCAAATATTAATGGGTTAACTGGCGCAAATAATCCCAACCGTCAAGGACTCAACTCAACAATCCTTGATGATGATCGAGACCCCATTAATGTGTTTCCACTAGACCCGGACAATGATTTACAGTTTGGTAACAATTACAGTCCGCTATGGGATGCCCATTTAAGTCAATGGACAGAGGAAGCAATCAATACAAATCAAAGAAGAAGAATTATAAGCTTTGATGACTTGGACAATTTGATTTCCGAAGGACTTATTAAAAGTTTTGAGGGAAGTGCAGGTATTAAAAATGATTTTGTGGTGGGGCTTCGCGCCTCCGAAGCGATTATCAACTGCCCCGTAATATGTCAACCTTTTGAAGGAAGTAACTAGGGCTTTCTTTCAAGCTTACCTATAAATCTCCATCGCTTTTGTAACTATTTATGAAGGCTGTGGAGATTTTTGCTATCATCATATAGACTATATTAAAAACAATCTGATCAGTTTATAGGATCTTGCCTTACTTAGTAAGACCATCTTATAGCTCATAAAATCAATTGATTTCATGTAATAAAGCGACTTCGAAAAATCTAAAACGTTGTGCCAAAAAAAAGCCGAGACATAAATCTCGGCTTTCTCTTCTGTACTCGAGGTGGGAATCGAACCCACACTCCAAAGGAACTGGATTTTGAATCCAGCGTATTTGATATCAAATTAGTTTAATTGCCTTTATAATCAATTGACTAATAGTGATTTAATTTTTATTGATTTCATTTCACAGCATCTAAAATCATTATTTGTTGTACCTATGTTGTACCAAAAATGATTACCTTTATAATCTGAATTTTACGGGTATGGCATCAAACGCAAAAATAGTTGTAAGGAAGAAAGTAAATAAAGAAGGGTTATACCCATTAGCAATACGAATTACTAAAAATCGAAAATCCACATATCACTACATAGGTCACTATATTGATTTGAAGGATTGGGACGAAAATAAATCACGAGTCAAGAAGTCTAATAAAAATTCAGTAAGATTGAATAATTTGTTGGCTACAAAATTATTAGAGGCAAATAAAGCACTTGTTGATTTACAATCTGATAAAAAAGACTACTCCGCAAATCAGATTAAAGAGTCATTATATTCCGACTCTAAATCAAGTAATTTTTATGAAGTTGCAAGTGATTTCCTTTTTGAAC
>CALIIC010000203.1 GCA_938020445.1 uncultured Flavobacteriaceae bacterium
GATGTTTATTTGATTGCAAGGCTATATATCCTATTTTTGTAACCGTTTGGCGACCCGTGGTTATCGGGATTTGAGATCAAACTTACATATATTTTTTGTTCCCTTCATCGGTCATTACAATAAATTTAACCATATTGGAGGGACTATAATTCTTTAGTTAAATGAAGTTGAAGTTATTTATTTTAGGCGGGATCTTCTTATCCACACTGTTATTGTCTTCGTTTAGAGAGGCAAAACCGGTTGAAAGTAAAGATGGTACTTTCGTAGTCGTGCTCGATGCGGGCCACGGCGGACACGACCCCGGAAACCTTGGAAACGGGTATTTTGAAAAAAATATTGCTTTGAATATCGTGTTGAAGATTGGCAAGATTTTAGAGCAAGATCCAACAATCAAGGTCATATATACTAGAAAGGACGATACATTCGTTGATCTCTATGTAAGAGGTGAGATAGCAAACAAAGCCAATGCCGATTTGTTTGTTTCGGTACATTGCGATTCACATTCGTCAAACGCTCATGGTGCCGGTACCTTTGTATTGGGACTGCACGCAAATAAACAGAACTTTGAAATCGCCAAAAAAGAGAACTCGGTTATCTACTTGGAAGATAATTACGAAAATCGCTACGCCAATTACGATATTAATTCCCCAGAGTCGGTCATTGGTCTTACGATAATGCAGGAGGAGTTTTTGGATCAGAGTATAACACTGGCCAAAGGCATTCAAGATAATTTCTCCAACAAGCTAAAAAGGAACAACCGCAAGGTGAAGCAGGCAGGTTTTATTGTATTGCACCAAACCTTTATGCCCAGTGTGTTGGTTGAAACAGGTTTTCTTACCAATGATGAAGAAGGGGCCTATTTGAATTCTAAAAAAGGCCAGTCCGAAATGGGTACGGCCATTGCGCAGGCAATTCTCGGGTATAAAAACGGGGTGCCCTCTGGTACGTTGTCCAGTGAACCGTCATCACCCATTATTGATGAAACCCCCGAGATAGTAGCAGAAACTACAAAGAAGGTAACAGATATTTCAGAACAGGTCCAAACGGTTCCCGATGAAGTTGTTACGAAACCCAATACCGATATTACAGCAGATGCATCCGTTCCTGAAAAGAGTATTGAAGAGAAGATGCCCGAGACGCAATTACCGGATAAAACTGTTGCCGAAATCTCTAAACCCAAGGAGGAAGAAATAAAAGAGGTCGTAGCGGAAACGGTAAAAGAAGTACCCACTGTAGCTGAGAAACCGAAAGAGCCGGAGCCAGTTGTTAAAAAAGAAGTCGAAGCTCCTAAAGAAATAACAACTGCCCCAAAAAGTGCAGGGAAGGACCAAAACATTGTTTTTAAAGTTCAGATACTGGCCAGTACAAAAGATATTGATCTGAAGTCTTACAATTTTAGGGGGTTGAGCAAACTGTCGCGAGAGCCTTATAAAAACCTTCTTCGATATATGTATGGAAGTGTTGGTTCTATGAAAGAAGCGGAACTACTGAAGAAAAACGCAGATGTAAAAGGGTATGTTACCTCTTTTATCGTCGCGTACAAAGATGGAAAACGAATTACGATCAAAGAGGCTTTGAAATACGTTTCCGATAAATGACAGTCTTCTTAAATTTATTTCTAATTTTGTTAGGAACCCAAAAACAAACCTTTTGAAACTATCCAGGGAAATTAAAACGGCAATTATTGTCATTGGTGGTATTTTTCTCTTCATCTTAGGCTTTAGCTACCTTAAATCCTCTCCTTTATTTGACAATAGCCGACAACTGTATGCGGTTTATGCAAATGTGGGGGGACTACAACCGGGTACGGCAGTATCGATCAACGGCCTGAATGTGGGGAAAGTAAATGATATTCGTTTTATCGACGATAAGGGAAATTTGCTGGTAAGTTTTACGGTAAGCAGCGATTTTCAATTTTCGAAAAACAGCTCGGTAGAATTGTATGATACAGGAATTATAGGCGGTAAAGGATTGCAAATAGCACCTGTCTTTGATGGGGAGCGCAATGCCCAATCTCGCGATACCCTGCGGACCAAGACCCGACCGGGGCTCACTGAACTGGCACAAGAAAAACTCACTCCGCTTTTTAAGAAGTTTGAGTCTGCCGTTACCGACGCGGATTCCTTGCTCTTAAACGTAAACGAAGTACTCGATAACAAAACCAAAAATGACCTGAGAGGGGCAATTTCCGGCTTAAGCCAATTGATCAATAGCCTACAGGGCAGTGCGAGCTCCTTGAATCAAATATTGAAGACGAACGAAGGAAAACTCGATAGTTCCTTGACCAATTTCCAGAAGCTTACCTATAGTTTTTCCAAACTGGCCGATTCTTTGAACAATGCCGGACTTCCAGCTACTTTACGAAGTTTGGAGTCTACCATTGCCAACTTAAATAAAGTAATGGCCAAAATCGATTCGAACGACGGTACTTTGGGTAAATTGGTAAACGATAAGGAATTATATGACAACCTGAACAATGCCGCTAGGGAATTAGACTTGTTGATGCAAGATTTCAGGCTGAACCCCAAACGTTATGTAAATGTCTCTGTCTTTGGTAAAAAGCAGAAAGAATACGAATTGCCGGAAGACGATCCTGCGGCCAAAATCGAAGACCAATAAATTATGATGGACTACCTTCCTAATATCCTTTTTGCAATTATCTTGCTTTTTGGCCTTGGTTTTTTTGCCAAAAACGTACAACGACTTGTTCGTAATATCAAACTTGGTAAAGATGTAGACGTATCCGATAACAAATCCCAACGTTGGAAAAATATGGCACGCATTGCCTTGGGGCAGACGAAAATGGTCGTGCGGCCTATCGCAGGGTTTCTGCATATCATCGTCTACGTAGGTTTTATTATCATTAATATAGAGGTACTAGAGATTATTTTGGATGGTATTTTAGGTACGCATCGACTGTTTTCAGAACCCTTGGGGGCCGTTTACAATTTTCTCATCGGTTCTTTTGAAATACTTGCCTTTTTGGTCGTTGTTTCTGTGGTTATTTTTTGGATACGAAGAAATGTTATTCGGCTACAGCGTTTTATAAAACCTGAAATGGCCGGATGGCCAAAAAAGGACGGGAATTTGATTCTCTATATAGAACTGATCTTGATGTTTCTTTTCCTTACGATGAACGGGGCCGATTATCAACTTCAGCAAATGGGAGCGGCACACTATGCCAGTGAGGCTGGTATTTTAGGGTCTTTCCCCATAAGTCAATTTTTAAGTCCTTTGTTTGATGGGATGTCAATTTCAAGCCTGATAGTGGTAGAGCGCACCGCATGGTGGCTTCATATTGTAGGCATCTTGTTTTTTCTGAATTACCTCTACTACTCAAAACACCTTCATATTCTATTGGCTTTTCCGAATACTTTTTATGGGAACCTAAAGCCGAAAGGGCAGTTTAAAAACTTGGAGGCGGTTACCAATGAAGTAATGCTAATGATGGATCCTTCGGCAGACCCTTTTGCGGCGCCGGCCGAGGACGCCCCGGATCCTGAAAAGTTTGGAGCCTCCGATGTAGTCGATTTGAATTGGGTTCAATTGTTAAATTCATACACCTGTACCGAATGTGGGCGCTGTACGAGCGAATGTCCGGCCAATCAAACCGGTAAAAAACTATCCCCTAGAAAGATTATGATGGATACGAGGGATCGGCTTCAAGAGGTGGGAGAAAACATAGAGGCCAATAAAGGGAGCTTCGTAGACGATGGCAAGCAACTGTTGGATGATTATATATCTAGGGAAGAATTATGGGCCTGTACTTCTTGCAATGCTTGTGTGGAAGCTTGTCCTGTGAGTATAGATCCCTTATCTATTATCATGGATATGCGACAGTATTTGGTAATGGAACAATCTGCGGCTCCTTCTGATTTAAATAATATGATGGGGAATATTGAGAATAATGGCGCGCCATGGCCTTTTAATCAAATGGATCGTCTTAATTGGGCGCAAGAATCCTAAGTATAACTATTATTAGAACGAATACGGTTTATGGGAAGTGAGTTAAAAGTACCTACAATGGCAGAATTATTTGCCGCGGGCCAGCAACCAGAAGTATTGTTTTGGGTGGGCTGCGCTGGTAGTTTTGATGATAGGGCAAAAAAAATCACCAAAGCCTTTATCAAGATTTTAAACAATGCCAACGTTTCTTTTGCGGTGTTGGGAACTGAAGAGAGTTGTACGGGAGATCCGGCTAAACGCGCAGGGAACGAGTTCCTTTTTCAAATGCAGGCTGTCACCAATATTGAAGTCATGAACGCCTACGGTATTAAGAAGGTGGTCACGGCTTGCCCACATTGTTTTAATACACTAAAGAACGAATATCCCGGGTTAGGGGGCACTTATGAGGTTGTACATCATACACAATTTCTAAAACAACTTTTGGAGGAAGGTAAGATTTCGCTGGAAGGAGGAACCTATAAGGGGAAACGCATTACCTATCACGATCCTTGTTATTTGGGACGTGCAAACAATGTTTATGAGGCCCCTAGAGACTTAATTCGCAAGTTGGATGCCGAACTTGTAGAAATGAAGAACTGTAAGAAAAAAGGCCTCTGTTGCGGTGCTGGCGGGGCGCAAATGTTCAAGGAACCTGAGAAAGGTGACAAAGATGTAAATATTGAGCGCACCGAACAAGCGATGGAAACCCAGCCCGATATTATTGCCGCCGCTTGTCCGTTTTGTAACACGATGATGACCGATGGCGTCAAGAATAAGGAAAAAGAAGCTTCGGTTGCGGTAATGGATATCGCTGAATTAATAGCAACGGCAGGAGATCTTTAAGTGCCTATTTATTCTGCTTGCCCCAAATAAGTTCCCTGTTTTCAGGGATAGTATACACTGGTTTTTAGTTGAATTTTGAACCTGAACTTGAATCATACCTATGTTAGTAGCATTTGAAAGCCTTCCAGAAACGGCTAGAATCTGGATATACCAAGCAAGCAGGAGTTTTTCGAAAGAAGAACTGGAAGAGATTGATGATGCCTTAGGAGCCTTCTTAACCGAATGGACAGCGCATGGACAAGACTTGAAGGCAGGGTATGAAATTCGATATAACCGTTTTATAGTAGTTGCCTTAGATCAATCGTTGGCCGCCGCCTCTGGCTGCTCGATCGATGCATCGGTTCATTTTATTCAAAGGATAGAACAGAAATATAATGTTACCCTGTTGGACAAAATGAACGTCTCCTTTAAGCAAGGGGAATTCGTTGCCTACAAACCGTTGCTTGACTTTAAAAAAATGGCCAAGGCCAAATCGGTATCCTCGAGTACTATTGTATTCAATAATCTGGTTACCAATAAAGGAGAATATCTTTCCCACTGGGAAGTACCGGCCTCTGAGAGCTGGCATTCCCGTTTTATGTAGGCTGCCCATTGCCTTTGTCTTTTTGGATGGTACGGTATTTGAATACCTTTTAACAGTATTTTGAAAAGATCGATGAAATGCAATATTTTCAGTTGTTTTCAGTTATTTCCATAGAAGTTTTGATATGCGATTTATAAGTGTTCTCCCGATGTTCTTACTGTGTATTTTGAGTGCCAACGCTCAGGTACACCCATTGCGTACGAACGACAGTGTATCGCAAAAGAAATGGGTAGATAGCAAGTATGAAAGCATGTCTATTGATGAAAGAATAGGCCAGTTGTTTATGGTAATGGTAGCCTCGGATGGGGATGATGCCAGTAAAAACCGATTGGAAAGACTTATTAAAGAACAACACATTGGCGGGGTGATATTTTCTACCGGAGGTCCCGTGCGCCAAGCAAAACTTACAAATACCTATCAGAAACTCGCGAAAACCCCTTTATTGATTGGTATGGATGCTGAATGGGGGTTGGCGATGCGTTTGGATTCTACCTATGCTTTTCCATGGAATATGACCTTGGGGGCCATACAGGACAGTACAATTGTTGAGAAAGTCGGGTATCGCATAGGATCCCATGCCAAGCGGTTAGGGGTGCATATCAATTTTGCCCCTGATATCGATATTAATACGAACCCTGCAAATCCTATTATTGGAAATCGTTCTTTTGGAGAAGACCGTGGAAATGTAGCCCAAAAAGGGATTGCCTTCATGAAAGGTATGGAAAGGGCAGGGGTATTATCGAGCGGAAAACACTTTCCGGGCCATGGAGATACTGCCACCGATTCACATCATGCCCTTCCTTTGATCAATTTTAATAGGAAACGGTTAGATAGCATTGAATTATATCCATATAGAAAATTGATTGAAGCGGGCCTTAGCAGCGTAATGGTTGCACATTTGAGCGTTCCTGCGATGGAGTTGAAAAAAGACCTCCCATCATCACTTTCCGAACAAATTATTTCTGAGATCTTAAAACATCAAATGCAATTTAAGGGCTTGGTATTTACCGATGCTCTAAATATGAAAGGAGCTACGGATCATGGAAAAAACGGTGATGTGGAACTCAAGGCATTCCGAGCAGGAAACGATATCTTATTAATGCCATTGGATGTTGAAAAGGCAAAAGAAAAACTGTTAAAAGCTTATGATAAAGGGAAAATTACCGAGAACAGACTGGCGTACTCGGTAAAAAAAATACTAATGGCGAAATACAAGGCCGGCCTTCATAGTTATCGACCGGTTGCCATGGAAAACCTATATGAGGATTTAAATACAATGGAAGATGACCTTGTGTATGAAGAAGCTATTGAAAATGCCCTAACCGTGGTAAAAAACGATTTTTACCTAATGGGAATAAAAAAACTTGAAAACAAGAAAATCGCCTATGTCAAATTCGGAGATTCAAACAGCAATCCGTTTATAGAAGAATTAAATAAGTATGCCACCGTCACCCAAGTGAACGCTGGAGACATTGCTACTTTAAAAAAGAAGTTGGCTGATTATAATTTGGTCATCGTAGGGTTGCACAAAAGTAACGATAGCCCTTGGAAGGGATATAAATTTAAAAAGAACGAACTTCAATGGTTAAAGGAGGTTGCGGAATCAAGAACCTCAAATACCATTTTGACGGTCTTTGCGAAACCCTACGCACTTTTGGATATTAGTACATTCAAAGGCATTGATGGGGTAGTGGTTGGATATCAAAATAGTCCGGTGGCGCAACGAAAAACGGCCCAATTAATATTTGGAGCGTTGCCTGCCAAAGGAGTATTGCCTGTGAGTTCCCATTCAACGTTTCCCGTGAATACCTCTGTGAAACTAAAATCCTTATTGCGATTGGGGTATAGCGTTCCTGAAAGAGTAGGATTGGATTCGCGAAAACTTGCCCGGGTTGATACCTTGGTGAAAAATGGTTTGGATTCATTAATGTTTCCTGGCGCGCAGGTGCTGATTGCCAGAAAGGGAAAGGTAATTTACAACAAAGCCTTTGGCAAACCCACCTATGATTCCAAAGACAGCGTTACGAACGAACATTTGTATGACCTAGCTTCCATGACCAAGATATTGGCAACCTTGCCAATGGTCATGAAGATGGAAGAAAAAGAGGAAATTCGACTTAGTGATACCTTTGGAGAACTCATCCCTGCCTATGATACAACAAAATTAAAGGATGTAACGGTACTTAAGGCCCTATCCCACTACGGCAGGCTGCCCGCTTGGATCGCGTTTTATGTTAGTACCTTGGATGAAAAACGGAAACCTTCCCAGGAGTTTTATAGAAAAGCACCTACAGATGGGTTTTCAATCAAAGTAAGCGATCAATTGTATTTGACAGATGCTTACAATGATTCGATCTACAATCGCATTGGCCGCCAAGACCTTAAAAGCAATCGCTATCGCTATAGTGATGTTGCATACTATGTGATGAAAAAATACATTGAAAATACGAAAGGGAAACGCTTGGATGTATTGGCCAACGATTTTCTTTACAAACGAATAGGTGCATTTACGACTACGTATAACCCCTTGGAAAAATTCCCCAAAAGTAGGATCATTCCATCCGAAGAAGATAAATATTATAGATACCAGCGGGTGCAGGGTTACGTGCATGATATGGGCGCCGCAATGCAAGGCGGAGTTGGTGGGCACGCGGGCTTGTTTAGCAATGCCAACGATGTGGCAAAAATTATGCAAATGTATCTGCAAGGAGGTTCTTATGGCGGGGATCAATTCTTTCAATCTCGAACAGTGAAGAAATTCAATACCTGCTATTTCTGTGACAAGAAGGTACGCAGAGGTGTAGGTTTCGATAAACCTGAGAGCAATGGCGGTGGACCTGCCTGCGATTGCGTTTCAAGAAAGAGCTTTGGGCATAGTGGGTTTACGGGTACATATACCTGGGCCGATCCAGAAAAAGACCTTGTGTATGTCTTTCTATCCAACCGTACCTATCCCTCTGCAACGAATAGATTGCTCGTTAAATCTGGTTTACGAACACGTATTCAAGAGGCCATTTATGAAGCACTTACCGATTAAAATGGTACTATAATCTGCTGTTTGAGACCTGGATTGAGAAGGCACTTCCACCCTTTTTATAGTGCTATATTTAAGATTGATTACTTGTAATATTAGGTTAAGAAAACCGACAGAGTATATGGATTTCACTAAATTTGAGGAATGAAAATAGCAATTGTATGTTACCCTACCTTTGGTGGTAGTGGTGTTGTGGCAACAGAATTGGGAATAGCGTTGGCCAATAGGGGGCATGAGGTACATTTTGTAACCTACCGCCAACCGGTTCGCTTGGAATTGTTGAGCAATAATATTCACTTTCATGAAGTGCATGTTCCGGAATATCCGCTATTCCAATACCAACCCTATGAACTTGCCTTATCTAGTAAGTTGGTAGATACCATTAAACTCTATGGTATTGAGTTGTTGCACGTGCATTATGCCATTCCCCACGCGTATGCCGGTTATATGGCTAAAAAAATGTTGGAAGAGGAGAATATTTATATTCCTATGATTACGACCTTGCACGGTACCGATATTACTTTAGTTGGGAAACACCCCTTCTATAAACCGGCGGTCACGTTCAGTATCAACCAATCGGATGTGGTTACCTCGGTTTCGGAAAATCTAAAACAGCGTACCTTGGAGTTTTTCGATATTAAGAAAGAGATAGAAGTAGTACCAAACTTTATTGATAAAAAGAAGTACAGTAGTTCATTCACTGATTGCCAGCGGTCGTTAA
>CALIIC010000204.1 GCA_938020445.1 uncultured Flavobacteriaceae bacterium
TTATGGGACATGCCAACCACGTACCAAATAGATATAAACCTGTATTATGATTAAAGTTCTGATTGCCGACAATCATCCGATTATTCGGATGGGCGTAAAGCATGTGCTAGAAGCGGCATCTGGCATTCAAGTAATCGACGATGTCTCTACGACAAACGCATTATTTGAAAAACTAGAAAAAGTTACTCCAGACGTAGTGATGTTGGAGATGGATATTCCAGAAATCAACGGTATTGCAGCCCTTAGAAAGATTAAAAAAGAGTTCCCAGATGTGAAGGTGCTGATGTATAGCGGGCAGTCGGAAGACGTATATGCCTTAAGTACGATTCGTGCCGGAGCTTTTGGTTATCTTGCAAAATCGTCTGATATTGATTATCTGATTTCCGCTGTTCGAAAAGTAGCTGAAGGCAACATGTTCATTACCAACGAACTAGCCCAACGTCTTGCTTTCGACGAAGGAACACAACGGCCAAGAAGATTTTTCAGAAAGCTTTCTTCAAGAGAAGTGGAAGTATTGAAATTGTTGGCAAGCGGTAAACGTAATAAAGATGTAGCCCTGGGGCTTAACTTGAACGAAAAAACCGTAAGTACATACAAAGCACGTTTAATGAAAAAGTTAAACGTTGACAATATGGTTGATTTGTTGCAACAAGCGAAAGCATTGGAGCTCTACTAAAATTTTCCAAACAGTTTAAAAAAAGCCCTAATGTTTTGTTAGGGCTTTTTTAATGGGCTTATTTTCTTTGTAAGAGTAAACAATTCTTGTCAGGAAAGTACTCGGTTCAATTTTTTGTTTAGTAATTTATTCAAACTGATGTAGTTCATAATTTCCTCCAAGGTTTCCCGATGATCGCCCTGCCCATCCTCCGTATCTTTTTGTAATACGGCCATGCGCTTTTTAATTAAGAAACAACGTAGGGTTAAAATTGTCTCACTTACCAATTGAGCAATACCCGCATCTTTTTCCTTAGGATAAATATCCTTGCGTTCCCAATTATGTAGAGTATACTTCTCCTCCTCCATCAAAATTGTGGAAATTTGAGAAATCATTTCTTGATCAAGCCCCGTCATAAAGCTATTGATCGAGAATTTTTCATTTGCGTTCAGTTCTTCGATCAACTTGGTGTATATCTCCCTAAAGTGTTCATTGGCAAGTTCTATCTCATCTTCCTGCAAATCTAGAAATACCTTCTCATATACCTTTGCCTCAAAAGATTCGGGTTCTAGCTCCAAATCACCACTTTCATTTTCTTTCAACACCAAATCCTCGAACGATTCCTCTTTCAAACCATAGAGCAACAGCATTTCTATTATTTTTCTTTCCAACTCATACTGTACATCTACTTTTTCAACAGTGGGTTCGCTTTTGACAACTTCAAACGCCTTTTGTTGGGTTTGTGTCGTTTTTTTGGACGCATCTGAAAGTTCTTTCTTTCCTATTTGCGCCAAAGTGCTGAAAAGCACCCCTTCAGAAACTTTCATAATATGGGCGCATTCTTGGATATAGATTTCCCTTTTGATGGCATCAGGTATCTTCGAAATACTATTCACGATATCCCGCACTGTATCGGCCCTTTTAATAGGGTCGTTGGCGGCCTCTTCTGCTAAGAGGTTTGCTTTGAACTGTATAAAGTCCTTGCTATTTTCTTCTAGGTAAGCAACGACCGTCTCTAGCTCATTGTTTTTTGAAAAACTATCGGGATCTTCGCCCTCAGGAAATGAACAGACCTTCACATTCATTCCTTGCTCAAGAATTAAATCTATTCCTCGTAATGAAGCGCGCAGACCAGCTGCATCCCCATCAAACAAAACCGTAATGTTCTTGGTAAGCCTATTGATCAATCGAATTTGCTCGGGCGTCAATGCGGTACCACTTGAGGACACTACGTTGTGTATTCCTCTTTGATAAAATTGAATCACATCGGTATAACCCTCTACGAGATAGCAATTATCTTCTTTGGCAATTGCCTGCTTGGCATAGTATATACCGTACAGCACTTTACTTTTGTGGTAGATATCACTTTCTGGGGAATTCAAGTATTTGGCCGCCCGTTTGTCATTGGTCAAAATACGCCCCCCGAAACCCAATACCCTGCCACTCATTGAGTGGATGGGAAACATCACCCTTGCCTTAAACCGATCAAACGTTTTCTTCTTGGTGGCATCTTGGCCATCTTCCTTTACAATCGTAAGTCCGGTTTTTTCAAGATATTCCAATCGATATCCTTTTTCTAATGCTGCTTTTGTAAAACCATCCCATTGGTCCAAACAATACCCTAAACTAAATTTAGCAATTGTTTCATCGGTAAAACCCCTTTCCTTAAAATAACTCAGACCAATTGCTTTGCCCAACTCGGTTTCCAGCAACATTTCAGCGAAGTGTTTCTGGGCAAATTCAGAAACGAGATACATACTTTCCCGTTCATTCGCAGCCTCCTTTTGTTCATCACTACGCTCGGTTTCCTCGACCTCGATATTATACTTTTTCGCTAGGTACTTAATGGCTTCAGGATAGGTAAAATGCTCGTGTTCCATTAGAAAAGCTACCACATTACCTCCTTTACCGCTACTAAAGTCCTTCCAAATCTGCTTTACCGGTGACACCATGAAGCTCGGTGTACGTTCATCGCTGAAGGGGCTTAGTCCCTTAAAATTCGAGCCCGACTTTTTAAGTTGTACAAAATCGCCGATGACCTCCTCTAGTCGGGCGGTCTCATATACTTGGTCTATGGTAGATTTTGAAATCAAAAACGAGTTCCTTAAAAAGTTCGAAAGACAGTGGGTAAATATAAGTTAAAATCCGA
>CALIIC010000205.1 GCA_938020445.1 uncultured Flavobacteriaceae bacterium
CACATTTTATGCCGTGGGGGAAATAGGAATCGATTTGTATTGGGACAAAAGTTTTCTGAAGCAACAACAAGATGCCTTTCGAATTCAAATAGAGTGGGCCAAAAAATACAAGTTGCCTATCGTAATACATTGTAGGGAGGCATTCGATGAGATTTTTGAGGTGTTGGAGGAAAAAAAAGGCGATGATTTGTTCGGAATCTTTCATTGTTTTACAGGGACTTTGGAGCAGGCCGAACGTGCCATAGCATATAACATGAAATTGGGTATTGGTGGGGTGGTAACCTTTAAAAATGGAAAAATCGATACATTTCTAGATCAAATTCCCTTGGAGCATATTGTGTTGGAAACCGATTCGCCATATTTGGCACCTGTTCCCTTCAGGGGAAAACGAAATGAAAGCGCCTACTTGGTAAACGTGCTGCACAAACTGGCCGAGGTGTATGGGAAAGATATGGAAGAGATTGCACAGATTACAACCGAAAACTCAAAGCACGTTTTTGGCAGTTGAACAGTTCAAATAGAAGACCTACATTTGAACTTGATGTGGGCATTATATAATAAGATATAGCAGTGGTTAAGAAAGCGCATATTCTACTAATTTATACCGGTGGTACCATCGGAATGGTGAAGGACTATGATTCTGGTAACCTAAAGGCCTTTAATTTTAAAAAGCTACTTCAGAACATTCCCGAATTGCACCAACTCGATTGCTCCATCGATACGGTTTCTTTTGAGACTCCGATCGATTCTTCAAATATGAATCCCGCCTATTGGTCGGATATTGCGACCTTGATAGAAGATCATTACGAATCGCATGATGGTTTTGTGGTACTGCACGGTAGTGATACCATGAGCTATACCGCTTCTGCTTTAAGTTACATGCTTGAGAATCTTTCCAAGCCCGTCATTTTTACAGGGAGTCAGTTGCCGATTGGAGATTTGCGAACCGATGCGAAAGAGAACCTGATTACTTCGATTCAGATTGCCGCTTTGATGGAAAAAGGGAAACCTGTTATTCGCGAAGTCGGATTGTATTTTGAGTACAAACTTTTTCGGGCGAATAGAACAGCGAAAATAAATGCCGAACATTTTGAGGCCTTTCAATCCCCAAATTATCCGCCTTTGGCAGAATCGGGCGTACACTTGAAAGTATTCAAAGAAGAGTTGTTGCCCTATAAACGGGCCAAGAAATTGAAAGTGCATAAAACGATGGATGGGAATGTAGCCGTTCTTAAATTATTTCCTGGCTTAGGAGCTCCATTACTGCAAAGTGTACTTGAAACCCCCGGTTTGAAAGCGCTGATTCTGGAAACCTATGGTTCTGGAAATGCCCCTTCTGAGCCTTGGTTGATCGCACTCTTGAAAAAGGCCAAGCAAAACGGATTGCATATCGTAAATGTTACCCAGTGTGCTGGGGGGCAGGTGATCATGGGGCAATATGAGACCAGCGAACAATTAAAGAAACTGCAGGTGATCAATGGGAAGGATATAACCACCGAGGCCGCCATTACCAAGCTTATGTACTTGCTTGGGAGCAACATTTCAGGAAAATCTTTTAAGATGGTGTTCGAAACATCCTTAAGAGGGGAGATGTTGTAAATGTATGGGGTAATTCCAAAAAAAACACTTTGTAAAACGCGATTGATTTTTTAGAAAATCGAGTTGAACTGCCACATTATTGGCATAGTATGTGCTAGTTTGAGCCTAGATACTTTGTTGGAACCATGGTTGAAGTAATTGTTGGTCGGTTGCTTTGGCGCTGAAAGGGAAATCTTGATGATACATTGTATTTGAAGAGGAAATAGAATTGCATTAGGGGAATTTGCTGTTTGAGGATACATGAATATAGTGTGATGGAACAAACATTGAAGTCACTTCATCAATTACAATAGCCGTTTGAGATTAGATGAAGGGAGCTTTCCAAGTGATACTTAATTAAAAAAGGCGTTATGAAAAATAATAAAACAGATTTAATCGCCCAAGCCAAAGGATTTCATAGATATGGGCTTACAATAGAAGAAATGGAAGTGGTGAATTTCGGCGAACATACCTTGGCGGGGATAGCATTCCTTACGAACCCAAGTCGCGCTATAAACGGGCAAAAGGTTTTTTCGGTAAAAGAAGCATTTGAGGCAGTAGCTGGTCTAGATGCTGTTCAAGCGGAAGGGGTGACCAGATATAGTCTTAGTAGGGAGGAAGTGAGTATTCCCGATTTTGGAGCACGAACACTGTCTTTGATCCGTGCTTTGGTACTTGCCGAGATGGCTAAAAACGATCAAGAAGCAATGACAAGTTAACCATGTTGTCAGATTCTTATATCTGATTTGTAGAGAGACGAGTTTCGCTATTTGGTATGCGTATCCCGTGGGTAGTATTTGTGATTACAAATTTTAAAAAATTCTCCACCTGGCCTTTTAGAGAAATGGGGTAAATGAGGCATCCGATCATTGAAAAAGGAGTTCGTTTGTAATGTTTTAAACTTCACACACCACCTAACAGAACCACAACAAGTGCAAAAAGGTATCTTTAAATACCTTTATAAGAAGTAATTTTCGCAAGTCTTCCACTTGTCAAATCTGTTTTGCGACGATTAAATGGAGACTATTATTCGAGAAATACCCGAGTTTGGCACTTCTTCCTTTCTAAGCACCGGACATTGTTGGTTCTAGCGAAAATAAAATGTAATCATCCCAAATCACTAATGATAAGGGGGTTATGTTGGCATGTTTGCGGTTGATTGCCGATCGAATTGAAAAGAATTGGTTTTTGGAATACAATCCAAAATCGTATTCTACTGAGCTTGGTATCATAAGGCATTATAAAATTTACCTTATTAATTTCCTCAACTAATATTTTTTTTGTTATTTGGCCAACCCTTAAAAAGGTCAGACTAGAGAGGTGGCCGAGTGGTCGAAGGCGCACGCCTGGAAAGTGTGTATACACCAAAAGTGTATCGAGGGTTCGAATCCCTTC
>CALIIC010000206.1 GCA_938020445.1 uncultured Flavobacteriaceae bacterium
CCTACGATCGGCTTGTTGAGTAGAAGCGGTATTGTGCCGATATCGAGTACACTCGATACCCCCGGGCCAATGACCAAAAATGTAATCGACAACGCCATTGTTTTGTCAGCTATGACGGGCAGAGACGAGGCCGATACCAAATCGGTTGCAACAGACCGGGTTTTTTATGAGATGGTAAGCAGAACATTTTCCTTGGAAGGAAAACGTTTCGGGGCGCTAAAAAAACTTTTGAAGGACAATCCTATATATAAAATAACCGTTGAAAAGCTCCGTGCGCAAGGTGCCGTGATTGTTGAAGTAAACCCCACAAGAGTTAATATGAAGGGCTTTCTAAGTATTCTGAACATCGATATGCGTAACGACCTTTCACAGTATTTAACGCTGTATTCCAACAAAGAAGAAGTTGCCGTTCGTTCAATTGAAGACCTTGTTGCTTTCAATGCGGCGGATTCAAGTGTGCGGATTCCGTATGGGCAGGCACTGTTCAGAGGTATCGTTGCTGATAAGACCACTAAGGAGGAACTCGAATATATTAAATCCGATTTAGAGCAGCGAGGGCGTAGCTTCTTCGATTCCGCCTTGGATGCGCATAATTTGGATGCCATACTATCGATCAACAATTACCATGCAGGGTATGCCGCGGTTGCCAAATACCCCGCATTGGGAGTTCCCATGGGATACCAAGCAAATGGGCGGCCCATGAACCTTACGCTCATTGGGAAACCTTTTCAAGAAGCGTTGCTTTTAGAATTGGGAATGGCGATTGAACGTGCTACGAAGGCTCGGAAAATACCAGCTGAAATGGCTAATTGATCAAGGCATTTATTTTTTCCCAAAGTTCATTGTCGAAACTAGACGGACCCAATAGAGATTCTCCTGCGGCATCACCCATACGAACGAGAACCAGTCCTTTGCTTGGAACAATATGTAGTTTTTGATCATTCTTGCCAAGACCAGCGATTAGATCATTTGGCGCATTGGGAATTAAGGACCCAGGGAACGTTAGTTCTGTTCCCGGAGATTTAAAACTTTCCTTTCCATTTAACCACCATAGGTATCCATAGGCTGTATTGAGATCTTGTGATGTAGTGGTCATTTCGTTAAAGAAAGTAGCGTCAGTTAGTATTTGATTTTCTTCCCATTTGCCTTTATTGAGATTTAGGATTCCAAAACGTGCCATACTTCGAGCGGTACTAAAATAGCCGCGAGCGTACCCAAGCTGCACCCAGGCACCATCCATACCTATGGCATTTTTAAGTTTTGTATTAAAATAAGAATCGTAATCGCCGCCAATTGCACCTGCCACTATGGCCTGGTTCAATGTATAGGCAGCGTTGTGGTAATACCAAAAGCTACCTGCTTCATTTAAAAAATTTAAGCATTCGGGATCGGTACAGTTCTGGTTGGTTACCGTGTAGTCCAAACCTGTGGTCATGGTCATATGATGCCTGACACGAATCTTGGTTTCCTCGACCGGGTCTAGGCTCGACCACCCGATACCCAAATAGTCAGATGAGGAGTCTTCCAATGATAAAAACCCTTCCTGTTGTGCCAATCCTACCGTAAAGGCGGTCAATGTTTTTCCGGCAGAGTACCATGGGTTGTTGCTCTCGGCGTCACTGCCATTAAAATAGGCTTCAATTACTATTCTACCATCCTTTAAGAGTAGGAACGCCTTCGTGTTTTTCTCTTCCAGGAAATCTAGAAGCGGTTGCTCGGCAGCGGTATCCCAACCTAAGTCCGTTATTGAAGAGGTTTCCCAGGTAGTTGAATTTATGGGTGGAAAATAGGTCCCTTCGACTTCCTGTTCGGGTTCTAAAGGAATAGGGTTTTCCATCGCGTCCTTGGAGCAACTAAGGTGTAAAAAGGAAAGAACAAGTATGATATAGATTCGGGTTGTCATCGTTGTTTTTTTTAGTTTAGACCCTGATTCCGTTCAAAGGTTTAATGCCTTTGATTCATGCGGTATCGCTATAACGATGAAAAGTGATTTATTGGTATGTTTGAGGCGATATTCTGCTATAAGCCATTAGGTGATTCGGTTCTTTTGGCAAGGAACTAGTGCAATAATATGATGTATTGGTAGCCCTGCATCTTTTATCAAAAAGAGTGGTAGCATTCATCTATGCATATCGATTTGTACGCTCGGTTTCCGTTAAGTCCAAAAGAGCATTCAGTTTATTGGAAACAGCGTACCGTTCCTATTTTGCATATTGATTTTTTTTCAATTTCTTTATGATATGCTTGGCCGCAGGGTTGCATGCTCTGGGGTTGTCATGGAAATAGAGACAATACGGTAGCCCCTTGTTAAATGTTATTTTTACCCAGCCATTGAGTTTGCCTCCGATCCCGGTATAGGAATAATTCGCGGTTATTACTTCCGGTTTTCCTTCCTGATCCTTATTTGAGATGGTAACGTTTGTAGCGCTATTTGCTATATATCGGTTGAGTAACCAACCTTTTGATTGGTCATAAATAAGATCCTCTGCCAACGCCCTATAATCCTGATTGCCATAGTCTACTGCTCTTATATCGGTAGTTTTGCTTGGTACGTAATGGGTGGTAACCCCTTTTCTTCCATAGGTCAAGTTGAGTAGGTTGGTTTCGAATACCTTCAGTCCTTTACCGTCACAATCATTATTCATGAAAAGCAGTGCGATATCGCTTTTGATTGTTTTAGAAGTGCGAACGGTATTTCTGGCATATTGAAAAGGGTCTGCCCCATTAAGCATTTCAACCATTGTTTTGGCAGTGTTGTTTTGTGACGCTCCTTTATTTGATTTCATTGCGCTGTGTAGTTCGGGAGTCGTGTAAAGACCCGTTTTTACGGTACGCCACCGAACGCAAGTTCTTGAAATCTCCACCCCATACCCATTACTTTCAACGTACTCTTCTGCACACTCCTCATAGGTAAGTTCTATTTTATCTTCTGGAAGATAAGCTGCACATTTACGTGCTTTCTCGTATACATACGATTGCAAGAACAAATCAAAAGAGAGCGTACCTGGAAGCATTGAAAGATTTTGGAACTGACCATAGTAAATATTGAGCAGCTCATCTTTCTCTTGAATTTCTTCCGTTTGCAGTGTTGCATGCTGGGCAATGGCAGTTATGCTTTGCATGAAAAACATCAGAAAGACCACACTCTTTAAAAAACGGGTATTTAAAAACATACAATGTATTTAGAGCGTATTAAAAAAAATGATTTAAAAACGAAATGAAAGGCCAAGAGTAAGAAAGGCTACTCCGTATCCGGCCTCTACATTGGCGGCCAAGCTTTCTAGAAAATACCAACGGCCGCCAACAAATACAGATCCATCGGCACGACTGTTTAAACCAGAAGCATTGCCATCAAAAGACAAGATACTATAGGATACCATTACCCCACCGTATACATCCAGGTTTTCGACATTGAGTCCTGTGTAATGATAAGCGCCCCTTACCCCTACAATAGTGTAGGTCCATTTATCATCATCATCGTCAAAGATGAAATCATAATCGTATGATTTGGTTCCCAGATACCCACCAAGACTTACCACTCCGGGCCCGGGAATGTCCCAAATACCACGTTCATAGTTTATGGAGTACCCAGGATTTTGGGAGGCGGCAAAATTGTCATAAGAAGCTCCGAAGCCAATATTTGCTGAGATTACATTGGTGCCCGATTCGAATTCTTGCGCTAAAACCGTAAAGCAAGTACTAAATGCTAAAAAGAGTAAAAGTGTCGTTTTTTTCATGTTTTGATTTTCATTAGGAGTTAGTTATCGGTACAATTGGCTTTGATAGCGGCCAGCAACTCTTTGGTCTCTGCATCTAGAAATTCGTTGCAGGTATTCTCAATTTTATTGATATCCGAAATGATTTCGGAGCAAGGTTTGTCACTGTCGTTATCATCATTTAATTTATCTATTAAGTTGGCACAGTCCAATGCGTCAAAGGTATCTTTAATGTCTTCGGCGGCAGAACAACCTCCCAAAAGAAGTATTGCGAATAGCAGGACCGTTGTTTTATATAGCTTTCTCATAATGGTTCTATTAGATTCGATTGGTTTAATTTTCTTGTAGTTCAAAGGGAATGTCCGTGAATACACCGTCGGTAATGTTGAATTCGGTATTGGTGTCGACATTGGTGCCTTTGAAACTGAACTCCCCTGAAAAGAGTTGCTTCTCCATATCCAGACCGGTGATCTTGATGTAGATTTCATCGAGCTCGTCATTGTCAAAAACACCCACATCGTCATCCTCGTTATCGTTTGTGGAATTGGCAGCATAACCGGCCCCGGCCCCATTGGAAATAAAATCTTCGGATTTTTCATCAAATACGGCCCCTACCTTGAAATCGTTAAAGTCGGTACCATAAATGACCAAAGCTATGACCTTGGCATTTGTGATGCCCTCTTGAATGTCAATGGCCGATATGGCCACGACATATAAAGTCGGTGAGGTCGAAATGCTCGCCCTGGCGAAATCCTCAAGGTTAGGTGTCTTAAAGAGGGCTCCGTTCACCTGGGCGGTAAAACTTCCGAATTGTTCCTGGTTTTCTTCTTCTATGATCTCCTCCAATTCTTCTGCGCTCAGGTCTTCTGCGGCCTCTTCGATACTGCTGGGAGAACATCCAATTAAAAGCAAAAAGAATAGGAGTGTTAGGGCACTGGGGCTTACAAGGCTTAAAATGTTATTTTTCATGAGGTCTGTTTCAGTTCTTCGTTTCCCCTAGTTGAAGGGAAATGCTTTGAGTTTCCATTTGTGTCATCTTAAAGGCGCTACGAACCTGTTTGGGTATTCGTTGCCAAAGGGCATCGGCCCCTTCTTTATAATTGACATTGATAACGACTTTTCCATTGCTAAATACTTTTGTTGGTTTTTTCACCCCTTTTTGTTTGGTAATCTGTTGATACAATTGGTTGAGGTATTCGTTGTCATAGTCAATCTGTTGAATGGTAATCTCAACAACACCTTTCGATTTGGTGTTTTTCTTTGTTCCGGAACCAAAAAGAGAACCCACCTCTTTGAGAGTTTCTTTCGTATTGGCCACGGTGCTCTTTACAGCGGTAGTGGTATTCGTTGCGGTCTGGTTGATTTCATCGGATGCTCTGTTTACTTGGTCTACTTCTTTGATGACTTTTTTTTCTTCGGATGGTTCTTGCTGTGACCATAGGCTGCCGAAGGCAAACAAACCGATCAGCAAGAATGTTTTTTTGAACGTTTTCATTTTTTTGGGATTAAGGGTTATTGCTTTTAAAAACTAAAATTTAGATATGTAAGAGTACGTTTTAACTATTTTTAGCGCAATACGTGAATTCCCGTAATTTCATGAGATTCATGATTTTGGGGCGAATATTTTTCTACCTTAGTTTTCTACAAAACGCAATACATGCTGAAAGCAACGCTTTGCATCGCACTATTCTTTGGAGTCGTAGGCTTAAAGGCTCAAACACGGATTGATCAATTGACCCAAATGGGCGATAGCCTTATGCTAGAAAAAAAACAGCAAGAAGGTCTTTTGGTATATCGGGAAGCTTTGACTCAGGCCTTGGATGGAGGTAGTGTAATGCAGGTTGCCCAGTTGTATAAAAAAATAGGGGTGTACCACTATCGGAAAAAGGAATATGAACAAGCGGAACAGTTTTATCGGAAGAGCTTACGCCTTGATACGGTTTCTAAAACAGCGGCCGATGGGTATTATAATATTGGTTTGGTAAAGCGTAAATTGAATCAATTGGACAGCGTTTTTCCCTACTTGGAAAGAAGCATGGCGCTGTACGGGGAATTGGAACCAGATGAAGCTACCTACAACGCTTATTTGACAGCTGGGATACTCTATAAGAATAAACAGCTGTATGACACCGCACTTCGTTATTTGATCAAAGCGGATAATGGTTTTGCCAAAACGGGCAATTATAAAAAGCAGATCGGGGTCGCCAATACCATTGGGGCCATACATAGTCGCTTGCGAAACTATAGGATGGCCCTGCAATATCAATGGGTGGCTTTAAACCTTGGAAATGAATTGGAGAGAAACGAAGATCAGGCAAAAAGTTATTCCAATATTGGTAATACCTATTTTGGCCTAAAAGAGTACGATTCGGCCTTGATGCACTATAAAAAAGCACTGAGTTTAACTGACGTGAATGCATCGAATAGGGGCAAGATTCTTAGAAACATGGCGAATAGCTATGCTGAGAAGGGCGATTTACAGCAATCTTTGGAGAATTACAAGGCATCTTTGAATGCAAACAAGAAGCTTAACGATACCACTTCTTTGTTGTATAGTTATAACGGAATCACCCATTTGCTTTTGGGGCAAGGCGATACTAAAAAAGCAAATGCTTATCTAGACACGGTCTCCAAAATGATTTCTAGGACATCTGATTTATTAGTTCTTTTGAACTACTATAAAAACAAGGCTAGCTACGATCATCAGATTGAAAATTACAAACGGGCTTTTGAGGATCAAACCACATATTCCAAGTTGTATGAGCAGATTTATAACCTTGAGCAGGCAGAGGCAGTTCAAAATTTGCAATCCCGATTCGAGTATGAAAAAAAAGTGAACGAGAACTTACAGTTATCGTTGGCAAATCAAAACAATCTTCTGCTAATTGAAAAACAGAAAAGTTCCCTTCAAAACAAAAATTGGATGTTGGCGCTTTTAGGATTGTCCCTGTTCGCTTTCGGTATCGGTTATTATGTGTTCCGACAACGTCAAAAAGTAAAGGCCCAGGAAATTCGAATTGAAAAATTGGAAGCCATTTACCAAGGTCAGGAGACCATTAAAAAGCGAATTGCCCGTGACCTGCACGATGTTATCACTACTAATTTCGATGGTCTGCGGTTAAAAATATTGGCGTTTCCCAGAGCGCAAAACATACAGAAACTAAGTAATGATATTGCAGCTGACCTAACGACGATCAACCAACAGATACGCCATGTTTCACATCGGTTGTCACCTTTGGAGATGCATGTAAAAGAACGGCCTTTTACAGAAATTCTTAAATCAAGATTTACGGAGTTTCAGTTGTACAGAAAGGTCTTTGTATATTTAGATGATGAGCTGCCCGCTATTTTGAACGAACTTGATTTTGAAGCGCAAAACAATGTTTACAGCATTGTTTTGGAAGCACTTAATAATGTGGATAAACACGCGAAAGCAACTGAACTTCAAATCTCTTGCGAAGAAGACAAGCTCGGGCGCCTTCATCTGAAACTTATAGACAATGGCATTGGTTTGGCTAGTGGCAACAAGAAAGGTATTGGTTTGATGAATATACATCAAAGGGCCGAACTCTTAGGAGGTAAAGGAACCGTGGAAAAAATGCCGGTCGGCACAAAGGTACATTTGATTTTTCCCGTAAAAGAGTCTTGAAATGAAGCAGCCTAATCTCTTAATTGCCGAAGATTCCTTGATTTTTTCCCAGGGGCTTACACAGTTGTTACAACAATATCCCGAGCAGATTGGGGAGGTACGGGTTGCCCATGATTACAAGTTAACCTTGGAGAAATTAGATGAAGGTACAACCGATATCCTGATTTTAGATCTCAATTTTGAGTCGGCGGAGTTCGATGGTTTTACTATTGCGAAAGAAGTAAAAGAACTACACCCGTCTGTAAAAATCATTATTTTGACCCAGCAGGCAAAAATTGATAGTTATGAACTCTTGTTTTCCGAAATAGGGGTGCAAGGGTATCTAGATAAAAAATTGGGAGTTGAGGAAACCTTAGAGGCCATTAGGGAAGTTTCCATTGGAAATACCTATGTTGATCAAAATATAAAGGCCATGTTGGAAATCGGTAAATGGATGGAGATTTCTAAAAGGGAAAAAGAAATTATAGAGCTTTTGGTAAAGGGACTTACCCAAAAGGAGATCGCGGAGCACCTTTTTATAAGCATACGCACCGTAGAGAAACATGTCGAGAATATGACCAAAAAAATAGGCGCAAAAAATGCGGTGCACCTAACTTTTATATATACAAAATACAAGAATGCAAATCGAGAGTATCGTTTTTAATGAGCCGCAGACCTTAAAAGAACAGAGTCCTTTAAGGTCTGCGGTTCACTAGAACCTTAATTGTTTGGTTCTGGTTCAGGGTCATCGTCTTGATTGTCATCAGTGGCCAAGACTTTTTTTGATGGGAAGTCATAGGCCTGATTATCATTCGATGGTTCGCACGCTAGGAAAAAGCCTGCGGTTGCAATCACGATTAAAGTTTTTACGGGTACTTTCATAATGTATAGTATTCGTTTATAACTCAGTGAAGAATTGAGCACTGTCTCCAGACGCCATGGATATCAAGAGGGCAATTGCTAATTCTTGAGTAAAGGAAAAGGGAAGGCGACCTACACCCTAGTCATGAAATTCATGGGATTCATGAGCAGTATGAAAAGTGGAAATGCGGTAAATTTGAATAAACAACAAGCGTATGAGGGCATATCTTCAAGTAAACGAGGTGGCAGGGTTCCTATATCTTATAGATCAGATTGTCGAGTATCAGTATGGGAACACATTGGAACATTTGAATGAAAGCGAGTTGACCGCTTTGTACGAGGAAATGAAAAAAGAGCGCGTAACGGCCTCCTTGATTACGATTGACCGTACTTTTATGTTGCGCTTGTTTCTTTGCGATGAAACCGTTGAAAAGGGAGAAGGAAGGGTAAGACCTAAAATCGATACGTTAAATCAATTTGTTTGTTACCTCAAAGACGAGGAAGATCAACGTTTTCGAAGTTTTATAAAAGACCCGAAACATGTGGATTACATTAAGAAGTACAAAGAAAAAATAGCGAACAAGGCCTTAAAATGTGTTCATGGCTTTCATGTCGATTTGGAAGTTGAGGAACTCGAAACCGAAAAGCAACCACCGTTCTCGGAAGGTGTGAAAGAACTTTCAGAAGATTTTCGTTCGATCACGGAAGAGTTTCATCATATTTCCAAGGACTTACGAAAAATATTTAAGAGGCTGTACAAGGTGACGGAAAAAAATGCGAAGATCGCGCTGGTCGCCGAAGAACTAGCAGGGAAGTTCAGTTCTTTGGAAGAACGTCTTCTGCATTCCGAAGAAAAACAAAAAGTACTTCAGGAGAAATACAACAAGCTATTGGTATTTTCAACCGTAGTAGGCGGCGTAGTTACGGTCATAGTGGCCGTGACCAGTCTACCCGAATTTATAGATCAAATTGCAGGTGTTTTATCCGACAATCCAGATACGGCATCTTCAGTTGATGGTATTGGTGCCGAAAGAGATAATAAGGAAGACGGTTAAGCGAATACACTACATAAAAATTTAGTTCTAAACGCTGTTCGCCCAACCTACATACTATACATCACAAATAGTGATGCCTTCCTTCAATGCAGAAATTTTATCTTCATAGGTCGGAATAAATTCTTGCGCGACATGTCCTTTATAGCCGGTGGCAACAATAGCCTTCATAATCGCGGGGTAGTTCAGCTCCTGTGAATCGTTGATTTCGTTTCTACCGGGATTCCCCCCGGTATGGTAATGGCCAAAATAAGCGTGGTAGTCTTGAATGTTTCGAATGATATCTCCTTCCATGATCTGCATATGGTAAATATCATAGAGCAGTTTAAAATTTTCTGAACCTAGTTGTTTACAGAGGGCAACACCCCATTCGGTGTGATCGCACATATAATCTTTATGGTCTACTTTTGAATTGAGCAATTCCATTTGAATGACGACTCCATGTTTTTCAGCCAATGGAATAATTTGCTTGAGTCCGTTTACACAATTCTCCAAACCAACGGCATCTTCCATTCCCCTGCGGTTTCCGCTAAAACAGATGAGGTTTGTATAGCCCGCCTCGGCGACTTTGGGAATCATTTCGGTATAGTTCTTTATCAAGGTTTCATGGTACTGGGGATCGTTCCAACCTTCGGTAAGGCTGATCTCTGCACCCCAACACATAGAAGCGTGTATATTATATTTTTTTAGCAGAGGCCAATCTTTCGGTCCTGTCAAATCAATCGCTTTCATGCCCAATTCGTTCAAATCCTGTAAAAACGCTTCTAAAGGAATAGACCCATAACACCAATAACAAGCACTGTGGTTGATATTCCCTTTTAACTCCAACTGAGCTGTTTCTTTAGCCGGCATGGCACTGGTGGTACTGCATGCCAAGATTCCTACAGATGCTGCTGCCGAACTGCCTATAAATGTTCTTCTTTTCATAAGGTGCTTATTAGGGTTCTTTTATAAAAACGTTGTTCACGAACCGCGCGATCTATTTTAGTTGCTGGCGATGGCGGTGTTACCAAAGATAACAATAGTATCTTTACTGCACATATGATGCCCGACCCCCGTAAATTGATAGAATTGGCCCATTACCGAATGCCCTTTGGAAAGTTCAAAGGGCGCTATTTGGTCGATTTGCCCGAACCATACTTGATCTGGTTCCAACAAAAAGGTTATCCAGAAGGAAAACTTGGCGTGCTACTGCAATCAATGACAGAAATCAAGATAAACGGACTAGAGGGGCTCGTTCGAAAAATACAAAAAGATTTTCCGAAGCAATAAGGACAATTTCTACTTGCAATTTGTATTTTTGCCTGCGGTACGAACTCAATCGAACGCTTCATGTCTCAAACGAAATATATTTTTGTAACCGGCGGGGTTACTTCTTCCTTGGGAAAAGGAATCATTGCCGCATCATTGGCCAAATTACTTCAGGCCCGAGGTTACAAGACCACCATTCAAAAATTAGACCCCTATATCAATGTAGATCCGGGAACTTTGAATCCGTATGAACATGGCGAATGCTATGTGACGGACGATGGTGCCGAGACAGATCTTGACCTGGGGCATTATGAGCGTTTTCTAAATGTGAGTACCTCCCAAGCAAACAATGTGACCACGGGGCGTATCTATCAAAGCGTTATCGAGAAAGAGCGTAGAGGGGAATTTTTAGGGAAGACCGTTCAAGTAGTTCCCCACATTACAAACGAAATAAAAGAGCGCGTGCAGCTCTTGGGGAATAGTGGTGAGTATGATATTGTAATTACCGAAATAGGCGGTACCGTAGGGGATATAGAATCGTTGCCCTATATAGAAGCAGTGCGCCAATTGCTTTGGGAACTGGGCGATAACAACGGAATCGTGATTCATTTGACCTTGGTACCCTTCTTATCCGCCGCAGGTGAACTAAAGACAAAACCTACCCAGCATTCTGTAAAAACACTTATGGAAAGCGGTATCAAGGCCGATATTTTGGTCTGCCGTACCGAACATGAAATTTCAAATGATATTAAAGATAAATTGGCGCTGTTCTGTAATGTAAAACGGGAAGCGGTCATACAATCGATTGATGCTTCCACTATTTATGATGTGCCGATTTTAATGCAGGAGGAAGGGCTCGATACGGTGACACTCAAAAAATTAGCCTTGCCCGATGAGCACATGCCAGACCTAACACAATGGAACGAATTCTTACACCGGCATAAAAATCCAAAGAACGAAATCAATATAGGGTTAATAGGGAAGTATGTGGAGCTACAAGATTCCTATAAATCTATTTTGGAATCCTTTATACATGCAGGAGCAGTGAACGAAGTCCGCGTTCGGGTACGATCCATACATTCTGAACATGTAAATGCCAATAATCTTTCGGAAAAAATGGCAGACCTAGATGGTATTCTTGTAGCACCCGGTTTTGGTGAGCGAGGTATCGAAGGGAAAATACAGGCGGTACGATATGCGCGGGAAAAACACATTCCGTTTTTGGGGATTTGTCTGGGGATGCAAATGGCGGTTATCGAATATTCTAGAACGGTGTTAGGGTTGGTCGACGCCAATTCTACCGAAATGGACGAGCAAACTGCAAATCCTGTTATTAATTTAATGGAAGAACAAAAGAGCATCACCAACAAAGGAGGAACCATGCGTTTGGGGGCATGGAGCTGTCAGTTGAAAGAAGGAAGTCTGGTTCATAGCGTATATGAAGGAGCCGATACCATTTCAGAGAGGCATCGTCATCGATATGAATTCAACAACGCCTATAAGGAACAAATTGAAGCGGCGGGTCTCATAGCCACAGGAGTGAATTCGGATACAGACTTGGTCGAAATAGTGGAATTACCAGATCATCCGTGGTTTATAGGAGTGCAATATCACCCTGAATACAAAAGTACTGTAGCCAATCCTCACCCACTCTTCGTTGGGTTCATTAAGGCAGCTTCTACCCACAAAAAACAACAAACTAATGCCAGTTTGGCATAAACTGTAGAATTGGACATATATTTGCGTTTGCCGTACTGTGTTTTGGTACTTGTTTGTAACAAACCACCAGCAGCAAGGACATATAGATCCAAGCAGTAAACTAACATACATGGAAGAAAAGAAGTTAGATATAAATACCATTATAGGTTTTGTCCTGATATTTGGTATTTTAATTTTCTGGTTTTATCAAAATCAGCCTACCCCGGAAGAATTGGCGGCCGAGAAAGCCAAGCAAGAACAAGTGGAAGCGGAAGCCCAAAAGGCAAATCCGGTTGTGCAAGCGGAAAAAGCAGCAACAGCGCCATTAAACATACAAGATTCTATTGCGGTGGCAAACTACCAAGGAAGTATCGGGGCATTTGGCTTTACGGCGCCAAGTGAGGGTACTACGGTTTTGGAGAATGAATTACTGTATTTAGAGATCAATAACAAGGGCGGCCAAATTATGGAAGCTCGAATGAAGCAGTTCAAGACCTACGATTCTGTTCCAGTATATTTGGTCAAAGATGGCAATGCCAACTTCGAATTAAATTTTAGCACCTCCGACAATAGGGTCTTAAGCACCAATCAGTTGTATTTTGTGCCTTCATTGAGCCAGAACGGAGACAATCAAGTATTGTCGATGAAAGCAAAGGTCGCGAACGATAAGTTCTTGGAGTATCGGTATGAAATGAAACCCGATGAGTATTTGGTAGATTTTAGCGTTCGCTCCCAAGGTTTGAACGGTGTTATCAATGGTACACAACCTATTTCCCTAAAATGGAAGTTAAAAGGTATTCGTCATAACAAGAGTATTCAATATGAAAATAGGTATACAAGACTTACCTATAACCATGAGGATGATAAGATCAGCAAGTTATCTGAAGGAAGCGATGATGAAGAAACGGAAGAGGATGTAAAATGGTTGTCCTATCGCCAGCATTTTTTTAGTTCTATTTTGGCTACCAAAGAAAATTTTACAACCGCCGAACTTACTTCCAAGAACCTCGTGGAGAAAGAGGACAAGGCTGCCGGTTTTACAAAAGAGTACGCTTCGGTCGTTCCCTTGAAATTGGCTGGTGGAGAATTGTCTCAGAACATGTACTGGTACTACGGGCCAACAGATTTGGAGGTGCTGGACCAATATGAAGATTTAGGATTGGTAGATTCCATTCCATTTGGATGGGGTATTTTCGGTTGGATTAATCGCTATATCTTCACACCATTCTATACCTTTTTAAGTTCGTTCCTTCCTTTCGGTATTGCCATTGTTGTGATGACAATTCTGGTTCGATTGGCGATGTCCCCTGTTACCTATAAGTCTTATCTCTCCCAAGCGAAGATGAAAGTTTTAAAGCCCGAGATTACCGAACTGGGTGAGAAATTTAAGGATAATGCCATGAAGAAGCAGCAGGAGACCATGAAGCTCTATAACAAGGCAGGTGTTAGCCCTATGAGCGGTTGTATACCGGCCGTATTGCAAATGCCTATTTTTTATGCGCTTTTTATGTTCTTTCCGACTTCTTTTGCCTTACGTCAAAAATCGTTTTTATGGGCTGAAGATCTTTCGTCCTATGATACGATTGCTCAACTACCTTTCTATATTCCTTTTTATGGGGACCACATTAGCTTGTTTCCGATATTGGCATCTATTGCGATCTTTTTTTATATGATGATGACTACTGGGCAGAATATGCCCACCCAGCCGGGAATGCCCAATATGAAGTTCATCATGTATTTAATGCCATTTATGATGTTGATTTTCTTTAACAACTATGCAAGTGGTTTGAGTTTGTACTATTTTGTTTCGAACCTTATTACGATTGGAATCATGTTGGTTATTAAGAATTTTATTATCAACAATGAGAAAATACATGCACAGATTCAAGAAAACAAAGCAAAACCCAAGAAAGAGAGCAAGTTTCAGCGCAAAATGCGTGAGATGATGGATCAGGCCGAAGAACAGAAAAAAATCGGAAAACGGTAAACGTACTTACCGGTTATCATATTTGTAAAGCGACCTGTTAGGGTCGCTTTTTTTTATAAGTTTGTTCATTGGGTGTTGATGAAAGAGTAGGGACTCCCATACCACATCCTAGGTCAGAAAGAAATGCTATGCTAATAATGCTGTTTTGAAGCTTGTACCGATTATAGAAAAAATTGGAAACAAAAAACCCTGACTTTTAAGTCGGGGTTTCTAGCGTAAGTAGGTTTAGTTTGGTAAGATTTGGGACTGTAAATATGTGACGAATTCCTTGTTAAAAAAAAATAGAGTTGTCAAGTGCCCATTTTTGTATGCTAACCATAGCGATGCTGTTGTCTGATTTTATTTTAACCCGATAATCGAGATTAATATGCTTCAACGCTTGGGTTGAAATCACATGCTGAATTTCCTTTCGATGCACGCGGGTTTATTACCAAGTTGGTATACCCATATAGTCAAAAAACTTCCAAGAAGCGGTTACCCGGCACAAGGAAGTTTTTTAACAATCAATTTAACATTGATCAACTAACGAACAAACTTTTTTAGTGTCTTCCAGGAAGTCCTAAGGCATCTATAATGGCTTGTGGTAAGAGTATCTTATTGATTACATGCACAATTCCATTGCTAGCTATTTGATTTGCCAAAACAACGTCTGCGTCGGTGGTACTTCTATCTCTAATACGAACCCCATCTCCAAGAAGCGCAAACAAAGACTCACCTTGTACCGTCACCAATTCTTGATGATCCGTAAGATCTCCAGAAGCTACGGCAGCTCCCGCAACCACATGGTACGTTAAAATAGTGGCTAAAAGTTGTTTTTCTTCTGCTGTATCAAAATCGGCCAAGCTATTGTAATCATCGCCCAACGTATTCAATAAATCTACAAAGGCCGCATTGGTAGGTGCAAATACGGTAAATGGTCCGTCACCGCTCAGTACATCAACCAAACCGGCATCTGCTTGGATAAGGGCGTCTACCAATAGGCTGAGGTCTTCAACAGATTGTGCCAAACCAACGATATTTGGTGTAGGTGGGTTTAAAAGATCCAATACTTCTTGTGGTAACAGAACTTTGTTGATGACGTGAACAACACCGTTGCTAGCCTCTACATCTGGAATTACGACAGTAGCATTCGCGTCTGTAGCATCTTCTACATGTACCGTATTGTTTTTGATATTGATACGTACGTCTTCCCCTTGGAAGGTGGTAATCATTTGACCATTGCTTAAATCCGTCGAGAACGCTGCGGTTCCTGCCACTACATGATAGGTAAGTACTTTTACCAACAAGGCCTTTTCATCGGCAGTATCAAAATCGGCCAAGCTATTGTAATCATCACCCAATGCTTCCAACAAGGCAACGAACGCTTCGTTGGTAGGTGCAAAGACGGTAAACGGTCCGTCACCTGAAAGCGTTTCTACCAATCCGGCATCCGCTTGCTGCAAAGCACTTACCAAAAGACTTAGGTCATCGGTAGCTACTGCAATTTCTACAATTGTTTGGAGGCTTAAAGAGGCAACGAAGTCTATGGCCGACTGTGGCAGTAATACCTTGTTGATGGTATGCGCAACACCGTTGGAAGCCATAATATCTGTTCCGGTAATGGTTGCATCCGTGTCGGAAGCGTCTCCGATAACAAAGGTGTCTCCTGAGGCAATTACTTCGATTGAATTTCCTGCCAAGGCAGTTTCAACAGCTCCTGGGGCCAAATCTGCTTCCTTAACCGTGGCACCTGCAATTACATGATATAAAAGAATGTCTTTCAATAACATCATTTCCGCTTCAGTATCAAAATCATCTAAACCGTTGTAATCATCGCCCAATGCTTCTAGTAAGGCAACAAAAGCATCGTCGGTAGGAGCGAATACGGTAAAAGGGCCTTCGCTTGAAAGTGTTTCGACAAGTCCGGCTTTGATGACGGCAGCTTCCAAAATAGAAAGTGCTTCAGTCTCAACAACGATTTCAACCAAATTCTTGCTTTCTTCTTCTTCTTCCATTTCATCCTCTCCACTAAGGGCATCAAGAATTTCTTGAGGAAGCAATACCATATCAATTACATGAACTACACCGTTATTGGCTTCTACGTTGGGAATTACTACGGTTGCAGCGGTCGTTTCGGCAGGTTGCTTGTCTTTTATGGTCACCGTGTCACCATCGATACCGACAGTAACTTCTTCCCCTTGTAAGGTGGCGATCATTTGACCATCGCTCAAATCGGTCGACTTGGCAGCAATGTCTGCCACTACATGATAGGTAAGAATTTTGGCGAGCAAGGCCTTTTCCGCGTCCGTGTCAAAATCTTCCAAAGAATCAAAACCTTCCAACCCTCCTAACAAGGCTTCAAATGCAGCATTCGTAGGGGCAAATACAGTATAGGTGGCATCTTCGTTGCTCAATGCTTCGACCAAACCTGCATCTGCCTGCACCAAGGCATCTACTAAAGAAGTTAAGGCTTCGGTCGCCTGTGCTGTCTCTACAATGGTATTTCCATTGTCTTTTGCAACTTCGTTGTCATCATCATTTTTTTCGCAAGAAAAGGCGAAAAGGGTAAAGACCGCTAAAAGTACCATACTTTTTAATCGGATAAATTTTTTCATAATAGTGTGTTTTTAAGAATGTAAAATTGTTTAATTACTTGATGGCTGTTTGCTTTTGGTCGGACTCTTTTTGGTTTGGTTTTTAATTTCAACTGAAATAGCGCTTTGTTTCAGTTTTTTATATACCTCATTCAAATTGAATCTACTTTGTTAAACAGAACAGCAATTTTGTTTAATATATTAGGAAGATTATTAAACGATAAAAAGGTTGCTTTTGTTTATTGTATTTTTGGAAAAGTTTAACAAAATGAATTTCAAAATGACGCAAAATAAGGGAATGTAGTTCATCGATCAGGCAATGGAATTACTGCTGAAAACAAAAAAAGGCTACCCGAACGGATAGCCTTTTAAAAAAATAAAGTTTTGTTTTTTTTAAGAAAATTTAATTGGTGGTATTCGGTAAAAGCACCGTGTCGATCAAGTGAATTACCCCGTTGGATGCTTGAATATTGGTCACTGCAATTTGAATGCCCGCGTTGCCATTCCCGTCTGTAAGCTCTAAGGCGCCTCCAATGTTCGTAAACAATAAATCATCTCCTTCCAGAGACATAACGGTTTGTCCGCCATCAATATCTTCTGCTAAAATATTTCCTGAAACTACGTGATGTGATAGGACGGATATGAGCAAGTCTTCTGGAATATCGCTTGAGAAATTCCAGTCCGGATTGGTATCCAAAAGGCTTTCGAACGCCATTACATCTGGTGCGAAAATTGTAATTGGGCCCTCAGCTTCAAGTGCTTCGTCCAATTCAGAGTTGGGAGAAACCACATCAATAGCCGTATCTAGTTCCTTAAAATTATCATCGGTTGCTATAAAGGTTTCCAGGGTGGGAAGTGCAATTACTTCATCTACAATATGTATGATCCCGTTAGAGGCGAGCACATCCGGTGTAATGACTGTTGCCGCACCATTGAAACGAACACCATCGGTGGCATCAAAATACAGCACTAAGTTTGCCGTAGTAGGGCCATCCGCTAGGGTAGCGACATAATTTTTTTGAAGTCCGCTTAACAAACTGGCTTGTACGCTGTTTTCGAGCACGTGGTATTTGAGGAGTTCCTGGAGGGTGGCTACTGGTACTTCTTCTAGGCTTGAAAAACCGGCAGTAGCTAAAAATGTCGTGAAGGCTGCGTTGTTCGGGGCAATAATGGTAAAATTGGTAGTGCCTTCAAAAGTATCTGTAAGTCCCGCTCTATCTAAGGCAGCTACTAGGTTAGAGAGCTCTGCATTGCCTTTGGCAACCTCGATCAAATTCGTTGCTGGAGCTTCAATAATGGGGTTGTCGTCGTCTAAATCACAGGATACGAAAAGGGTAAGGGCCAAAATAAAGGGGAAAATCCGGGTCAATTTTAAAGTCTTTTTCATCGGTTATTTTTTTATACTAAAGATACTACATTGATAAATAGGCTGTTTTTTTATGGGCTTTTTATTGAAACACCACTTTTTGTTACGTGTTTCTTGCTCATTATTAAAACAGTACGTACAAGTTTATCACAGATTTTTTAGAATAGTGGTCTTGTTAAGAGAAGTTTAATAACAAAAAACCACCCCATTAAGGGTGGTTTTTCTTTTAAATACGTTTTAAGAAAACATTTCTTAGTTGTCCGTATTCGGAATTAATACGGTATCCAAAACATGTATTACGCCGTTTCCTGCTTGTACATCTACTACATCAATTCCAATTCCGGTATTGCCCGCACCATCCGTAACATTGGCAATGTTGCCATCTGTACCCGGGAGAGTAATGGTGAATGTATCCCCTTCGAGGGTCGCTGGGGTAACTGTATCACCATCGGGCGTTAAATCACCTGACCGAATGTTTGCTCCACCGATCACATGGTGTTGTAAAATGGTGGTCAAAAGCGCTTCTTCGGGAATGGCCGCTAGGGCTGCAAAGGCATCATTTGTTGGGGCAAACACGGTGAAGGGTGCTGGAGCCGTACCATTGGCAGTACTTAGGATATCTACAAATTCGGTTGCCGGGGTTAAATCTGTTAAGGCCTGAACCAAGGTAGAAAAGGTAGGGTCTGCGGTTGCAAATGTAACTACAGTGGGTATGTTGATAACGGCATCAACAATATGCACCACGCCATTGCTGGCTTCCACATCGGCCGTACTCACTTTGGCACCGCCATTAAATTGTACGCCATCGCTTGTATTGAAATAAATACTGATCTTGCTGTCGGTTGACGGGCCATCGGCGAGTGTGCTGGCATATCCTGCACCTAAGGCGGTCAAATCCGCTGCCAAGAGTGCGTTATCTCCCGGAATTACATGATTGAGCAAT
>CALIIC010000207.1 GCA_938020445.1 uncultured Flavobacteriaceae bacterium
TTACCGGCAAGATACCGATTTTTTCAAATCGATAATCATAAAATGAGAGAAATTATGCGTGCATAGTAAATTATTCGTAAAAAGAGGAAAGCGAAAATGCGGTATTCTCAAAATAAAAAAGGAGATGTACGTAAATTTACACCTCCTTTGTTTTATGTTCTTACAAAAACTATTCTACCGTAACCGATTTAGCCAAATTACGGGGCTGGTCTACGTTACAATCGCGCATTACCGCTATATGATAGGACAACAGTTGCAATGGTATCGTCGTTAACAAGGGTGTTAAACTTTCCAAAGTCTCTGGAACTTCTACCACATGATCTGCAAGGTTTCGAACCTGTTCATCTCCTTCGGTTACAATCGCAATAATTTGACCTTTTCTTGATTTAATTTCCTGTATGTTGCTTACCACCTTTTCATAATGCCCTTTTTTCGTAGCAATTACAATGACCGGCATTTGCTCATCTATCAAGGCAATCGGGCCGTGTTTCATTTCAGCAGCTGGATATCCTTCGGCATGTATGTAACTGATTTCTTTTAATTTTAACGCCCCTTCCAAGGCTACTGGAAAGTTATAACCCCTTCCGAGGTACAAACAATTGTTTGAATCTTTATACACGTCTGCAATAACCTTGATCAGCTCATCAGATTGTAAAGCCCTTTCAACCTTCGCCGGAATGGTCTCCAATTCTGTAAGGAACTCATGAAATTTAGAGGATGAAAACTCTCCTTTTTCCTTTGCCAATTTCAGGGCGATAAGTGTCAAAACAGTAATTTGTGTTGTAAATGCCTTCGTCGAAGCCACTCCTATCTCAGGACCTGCATGGGTATATGCACCGGCATCGGTTTCACGGGCAATGGAAGAACCAACCACGTTGCAGACCCCAAATACAAAAGCACCTCTTTCCTTGGCCAATTTTATCGCTGCCAAAGTATCGGCTGTTTCTCCCGACTGGGAAATGGCTATCAACACATCTTTATCGGTAATGACCGGGTTTCTATATCGAAACTCAGAGGCATATTCCACTTCCACAGGAATCCGCGCCAAATCCTCAAAAATATACTCGGCCACCAATCCTGCATGCCACGAAGTACCACAGGCTACTATAATTATTCTATTTGCATTCAAGAACTTCTCCAAATGATCATCTATCCCTGCCATACGAATAATGCCTTGGTCGGCCAGCAACCTACCTCTATACGTATCCAAAATTGCTCTTGGTTGTTCGTATATTTCCTTCAACATGAAATGGTCGTACCCTCCTTTCTCGATTTCTTCGAGATTTAATTGAAGCTCAAGTATATTCGGATACGCAATAGCATCGTCCTTGATTTTTCTGAGCTTTATTTCTTTTCCCAACCGTACAATGGCCATTTCCTCATCTTCCAAATACACCGCATTGTTGGTAAACTCAATAAAAGGAGAGGCATCGGAAGCTATAAAAAATTCTTTATCACCTACGCCTATCGCCAACGGACTACCTAATTTAGCAACTACGATTTCATCAGGTTTTTTTCGATCAAAAACGGCAATCGCATAAGCGCCTACCACTTGGTTCAGCGCAATTTGCACCGCTTTTCCCAATTTCACGTCTTCGGTCTTCTGTACCTCTTCTATCAGATTTACAAGCACCTCGGTATCTGTATCGGAACTAAAGGTATACCCTCTTTTCCCAAGCTCTTTCTTGATAGACTCGTAGTTTTCAATAATTCCGTTATGTATAATGACCAAATCTCCAGAATTGGAATAGTGTGGATGCGAGTTTACATCGTTGGGCACCCCGTGTGTAGCCCATCTGGTATGGCCAATCCCCAAAGTACCTTTCAATGAAATATCTGTCTTGGCTTTTTTACTGAGGTCTTCAACTTTGCCTTTGGTCTTTGCCAGATTAATATTGTTTCCATCAAAGAGCGCGACCCCTGCACTATCATATCCCCTATATTCCAAACGCTGTAACCCTTTTATCAATATCGGATAAGCATCACGGTATCCTATATAGCCGACTATTCCGCACATATTTCCTTAATTTTAGTAGTGGATAAATTATTTACGCCGCAAATGTACGGGAAACGTACAAAACTCGGACTTAATGAAGCTACAACGTATAATTTCTTTAAGTGGTATACCTAATGGATATAAAAAATGATTTCGCCTTGAATAAACCAAACCGTTAAAAATTGGTGACCCAAAGAATCTTAATTTGCTTCTGTGTAGAAAATCTCAAGCTGCAGTTTATTCCCCTTGTTCGCTTCTGAAACATCACTGCCAAAAAGAACTGTTCCCAACGGAGAAAGCGAGGTTACAACCGGCAGGTTTTCCTCACCATCATCGTTATCAGCTACCATCGCACTCAAAGCCGCCGTACGAGCAATATCTGAGGTAATCGTAAGACCTAAAACCACATTATCCTCATCCCGTAATACGAGGTTATTAATGTGATCGGTAATCTTTACGGTATATTTGACCCCTCGTCCACTTTCCTTCACAATAATCCCATCATAGTTAAGGAAGCTTCCAAAAAGATTTTGTTCCACAGTATTCTCCGTAGCAAAATTAATCAACGGTTCAAGTGTTTCCGTATCGTATAAATACAATCTTGCAGGCTCCCTAAAAGACTCACCGCTTGGAGCCGTACCACCACCTAAAGCATCTTGATCAACGTAGAAAACCAAATTGGCTTCATTAATGATCCAATTGTTCGCCTTGATTTGTGTGATTGCCTCAGCAGTTTCATCACCATCTGCATCAAAAAGCCGTATTTCGGCATAGGACCCTGAACCTCCTTTCAGATAAATTCTTGAAGCGTTCAACCCATCTTCAAACTGTTCAATAATTTCAGGTGTGTACGCCTCGTTGACCAAGGTATTAACAGCATTTCCGTTCACAGATTGTCCCAGAATCTGCAAAAAATTCAATACAAAGCTACTCTCCTCCGTAGACTGAACATCATCTGCAGTATCGTCTGGCGTATTGTTGTTATCTATTTTTTGATATTCATAGTTGATCGTAATATTTGCCTGGGCAATATCGAGCAGCAATAACAACTCATCTTCTCCATCGGCGGGGGTCAACGTAATATTAATCCCTCTTAGGAATTCCGTGAAATTTGTCTGGCTCAACAGCTCCGAAGACCCTTCCTTATCAATAATGTTTTCTTGGAAAAAGTCCCTATCCAACAGTACGCGTATCCCTGGGGCCAATCGTTCATCCAGTTCAAGGCTTTCATCAACATCGGTCGTATCGGGATCATCATCCTTAAAGGTTACTATTTCCCGGTCACTAATCGTAATCGGGTTATCTGGTTTATCATAAAGAACATCGGAAAGAAAAGAACTAAATTCTTGAGTCGAGAAATATTCTTGTTGGTCCTCGAAAGCGGTATTCGGGTCACGGTCTCTCAAGAAAAATTCGGATCGTCGTACAGTAATATTAAAAGCTTGCTCGCGGTTGCCATAGATACTATCCAAATCAACCCTTTTTGGAAACACGTTCCTGGCCGTATCCGTATCCTCGTCATCGGTAATACCATCACCATCGGTGTCCTGTAAAAGTGGATCGGTGCCTCCCGTATTCTCCTCGTTATTAGGAAGTGAATCCCCATCGGAATCGTTTGACGGATTGTTCGGCTCCTCATCAAAGGCATCATCTACCCCATCACTATCAGAATCGCGTTGGGCCGCCGTCTTGGTAAGAAACGGGATATAAAGATATACTTCTGTTACCGTTTCTTCTTCGGGAACTTTCGTTGCGTTCCCAGCATCTATCACTTCATCTTCTGGGCGAAATGACCCAAAAGTAGGGTTCGCCGCAGATAATCGTAGCTGAGAAGTTATCTGAGCTTCCGTTTTTCCGTAGACATCATCGTTATAAACTCCCAAATGGTACACTGGAAGTCTATTTGTCTGTACCGCCTCTATTTTTTTGTTGAAGGCAAAAACATCAAATGATGCTTTTCTTGTAGTAAAAGGCTCTTGCCCAAGAACTCCCGACCCTACCGTAGTCAATTCATCTTCACAAGAAACAAAAGCTAAAAGCAGCATAAGACCTGCCAAAGCTGGGTACTTTACTTTGTTCAAAAAAATCATTTTGGATTACTTTAAAACTTCGGTGTTATAAAAATTTGCATAGGCTTCTTCGAACTCTTGTAAAGAAACATATGGCAACACTGGTTTTTGAAGGTCGGCAATGTGTTGTTTTAAATCTTCTGGAATATCTTCCGCGGCTAAAATAACTGCATCGGAAAAATCTACCGCTACTTTTAACAAATTATTATAGTTGGGAGCTGCTAAAGGAGCGATACTCTCTTCGGGAATACCGTCAAAAGTGATCTTCTTGACCATGTCTTTATCGAGTTCTCCTTCGAATGATTTTTTATAAACGGAAGTTACAATCTTACTTTCCGCAAACAATGGTTCATCGGCGTAATACTTTTTCAAATACAAAGGAAGCAAAGAAGCCATCCAGCCATGCACATGAATAATATCTGGGTTCCAATTCAATTTTTTAACCGTTTCCACAACTCCTTTCGCAAAGAAAATGGCGCGTTGATCATTATCGGGAAACAAGGTTCCTTCTTCATCGCTAAAAGTAGCTTTACGCTTAAAGTATTCATCATTATCAATGAAGTATACCTGTATCCGCTCCTTGGGAATAGAGGCGACTTTGATAATCAATGGCATATCCATATCATTGATGACCAAGTTCATTCCAGATAAACGTATTACCTCATGTAATTGATGTCTTCGCTCATTTATATTGCCGTAACGCGGCATAAAGATTCGAATCTGTCCTCCTTTGCTATTTACCATCTTAGGGGTTTCATAGGACATTAAGGACACCTCATTCTCGGGTAAATAAGGGACTAATTCTGAAGATACGAATAATATCTTTTTGCCATTCATAAAAGCTGTGTTTCGTTAACGCTGTAAACAGAATTGCAAAACTACAAAAATTATGTAGATTAGCCGTATTTGTAGT